>NZ_JBHUDX010000030.1:16781-237510 GCF_042678285.1 Streptomyces caeni | reverse complement strand
ACTGCACCTGTGTGGTGCGATGCTCTGGCTCCGAAGCATCGCACCACACTCGTGATCCGAACTCCAGACAGGACCTAGAGGTCTTCAACTCCCCCAGCAGAAAATTGATGCGGGCCTTCAGCCCCTTGGACGGCTCCCGCATGAACGCCTCCCAGCCGGCCCGCTCAAGGGCACCATCGATGTCCCCCACTGGTCACCTCCCGTCCGTGAACAGGCTGTGACCGTAACGCTGGGGGATCAGGCGGGCGCCTGCAGCGGGAACGAGGTCCACGACCAGGCACTCGCCCACACCGGAGGCCGTGGTGGCGCCGGCTCGGCCACCAGCCGGTCCGACGACGGCGACCCGTTGCGCCGTGCCCGCGAGACCCAGCTGTGCAGCGTCCCGGAACGGATGCCCAGATCCTCGGCCACCTCCGGGATCGGCTTCCCGGTCTCCGTCACGATCCGCACCGCCCCCTCACGGAACTCAGCGTCGTAGACGCGCTTCCTGGATGCCATGACCCCCAACCATCCCTCCGGTCACGGTCTCCACAGTAGGAGGGGAGCCTCACCGCCGGAGTCCCCTGGTTCGCGGGCCACGCCCACGGCGCGGGCGGCCCGGCCTTCGGCTACGTCATCGGCTTCGTCCTCGCAGCCGCGCTCGTCGGCGAACTCGCCCGCCGCGGAAACGACCGCAGCGTCGTAGGCACCATCGGCCTCATGGCACTCGGCAACACGGTCGTCTACCTGGTCGGAGCGACCTGGCTGGCCATGGCCGCCGGCCTCGGCCCGACACGGGCTGTCGCCCAGGGCGTCACCCCGTTCCTCGTCACCGACGCCCTGAAGATCGCCGTGGCGGCGGGACTGCTCCCGCTGGCCTGGAAGGGCGTGACGCGGACGGGGCGCTGAGGGACCGGCGGCGGCCCGCCGACACGAGCGCTGCGGTTCAGTGGCATTCCCGCGCGAGCGGTGCAGGAGCGAATGCCGTCGCCCGGGCCGCCGCAGAGCGGACCGCGCGCCACTCGGTGCCAGCTCCGACCAGGTGGTCCCGGGCGCCGGAGCAGCGCCCAAAACCGCCCGCCCAGGCGGCTCTGCGGCGTTGCTCCGGCGGTGTGCACCGCTTCCGCCGCCACGCCGTGGTCCGGGTCGCGGCGACCGCCCGTGCGCCGGCCACCGGAGACGGGACCGCGCGGACCCGCATCGGCGCACCCGGCGGGCTCGGGAGGCCGTACACGCCCAAGGCCATGGGCAAGGGCGGCCGGCCCGTGCGAGCCGTCGGTCACCCGCCTGAACTGGTCTCGCAGGCCGACGGCGCTCCGTCCGTGTCGAAGGCGACGAATCTCAGCTCCGACGTGTAGCGCCGGCCTTCGTCGTCCGTGAGCCAGGTCTGTTCCGGGGTGGGCAGCATTTCCGTGAAGGTGACCGTGGCCGTCGGGTCCTTGCGGGCCGCACGGCGCAGCGCCTTGGCCAGGATGGTGACGTAGACGGGGCTGTCGAAGTCGGCGTAGAACGGGCGGGGCTCGGCCGGGGAGACGACGAACACATAGCGCGGCAGGCCGAGTTGCGCGCGCCAGTGCCGGGCGCGGACGAAGCGCCTGGCCTCGTCCTTGTCCTCGGCGAACTCCGCGTCAGCCGCGCGCAGTCGCCAGGTCTCCCGGGCGACGACCATCCGGTCGACAGTGACCCGGGGGGTGTGGTCCGCCGGCGGGAGGAGCTGGAAGAGGTCCATCGACAAGGTGGTCAGGACATGGGAGAAGACGTCCACCGCCGGGAAGAGCGAACCGTCGGGGAGCCGGACGACGAGGGCGCCGTCGCGTTCCTCGACCCGGGAGTCGGCACTGCGCACGATCCGGGGACCTGCGGGATCCGCGGTGAAGTCGGTGAGGGCCACCTGATGGTCCTGCGGCCGTAGGAGCGCGTGGCGGACCCGCACGGACAGGCGTGCCCGGTGCTCCTTGGGGATCAGCGGCGTGAGGCGCGGGCCGGGGTGGTCTCGGTCGGTGAGCGCGATCAGCTCGGCGATGTCCGGGTGCTGGTGGGTGAACAAGGACGCGCCCAATGTGTTGGCGGCCAGGTGCAGTTCGCCAAGGACGAGGGTGAAGTCGCCCCGGGCCACCGACGCGGCGCCGTCGGCTGCGATCATCACGTCGGGGCTCAGATAGCGGGCCGCCGTCCAGCCGCCGCCCATGCCGCCGAACTCCTGCCGTACCGCGGCCGCGATGTCCGCGGACCGTACGGTCACCCGGCGGACGTCCGCGGGGGCCGCGAGGATGCGCTGCCAGCGTGCGGCGAAGTCACTGTGGAGTTCGCTCGCGGCGGTGCGGGCGGCGCCGTGCAGCACCGGCAGGCACGCGAACCAGAAAGCCGCGAGGTCCACCGGGCCCTCGGCCGCCAGCCGGTCGTAGACGCGACGCGTCTCGGCCGTCACGGTCGCGGCCAGTCGTGCGGTCAGCCAGCCGGCACTGTCCATCAGCAGCCGGAGCGGGCGCAGGGCGTCGAACACGGCCGGGCCGAGGCGGGCGGTGGCGGAGCGGCGGCTGTCGGAGTACACCAGCGCCCTGCAAGGTGCCGTCGACGCGGACTTCTCCCGCACGGCGGCCGTCTCGGTCAGTTCGGTGAAGTCCCGCTCCAACTCGGCCAACGCCTCAACCAAAGCGTCCGCATCGCCGGCCGCGGCCACCCTCGCGCGCCCCCGCTCCAGCCGGTCGAGCGCATCGAGCCCCCGGCGGCGCGGCTGCGGCGCGCCGACAGTGTCGAGCCAGGCCCGCAGGGAGCGGTCGGGGTGGGTGCCGGCGGGCATCTCCAGCCGCCACACCACCCAGCGCCGGGTGACCAGGTCCGACAGGACAGCGGGCACGTCGGTGCCGGGCAGGTCCACAGCAATCGACCGCGCCGGCCTGACACCGTCGCATCGGGCAAGGACCGCCGCCGCCTCGGCAGAAACGGTCACCGACCGCCGGCCAGGCACCCGGACCCGATCGCCGTCCAGCGCCACGAAGGGCACCCGCCGGGGCGCGATCCACTCGCGCAGAGCAGGATCGGCGTCCAAAGTCCTCGCCAACGCGTCGACACCCCAACTCGCCCAGTAGACAGTGGAATCGGCGATCAAGCCGAACCCCGGATCAACGACGGCACCGGGCGCTGCCGCGTCCCAGCGGCCCCAGCCGACCGGGCCGAAGAACCCGATGGTGTCGTTCTTCACACAGAACCGCTGCCAGTAGTGCGCGACAAGCTCCTCACGCTGGCGCGGCATGCTGCTGCGGCTGTCCACCCCCGGCGTCCAGCGCAGGAACGGGGCGATGCCGGAGGCGAGGACGGGGCGGTTCTGCCAGGCCACCGCCTTCCGGAAGGACGGCATGCGGGCGATGTCCTGGAGGGTGCGCGCGGTCTTGGCGGCCGTCTCGGAGAACAGGCGCGCGAAGTCCTCCCAGGCGGCCCCGCCGAGGGGATCGCCTGCGGCGAACTTGTCCGCCGCCTCGGCGAGACCCGCCGGGGCCAGGCGCAGCACTCCGTCGGCGGGGAATCCCGGCCCGCGCAGGGCGAACTGCTCCCACAGCCGCCACCGGCCGAGGGACGGCACGAGGTCTTCGGTCATGGCACGGCACTCCTTGGCGAGCGGGGACGGACGGACGGTGCGCAGACGCGGTGGTCAGGCGGTGCCGTAGTCGGCGTCGACGACCTCGGCCAGGTCACGCGGGGTGGGATAGG
Source organism: Streptomyces caeni (assembly GCF_042678285.1). NCBI lineage: Bacteria > Bacillati > Actinomycetota > Actinomycetes > Kitasatosporales > Streptomycetaceae > Streptomyces > Streptomyces caeni. Next base: position 233,823 of record NZ_JBHUDX010000030.1, on the reverse strand, counting down.
CGAAGACCAGGGAGACCGGAACATCCGCGCCGAGGTGTTCCTGGAGGCGCCCGGTGATCTGGAACGCGGTGAGCGAGTCGCCGCCCGCCTCGTAGAAGTCGGTGTCCGCACCGAGGTCCGGCAGACCGAGGACCTCCCGGAAGATGCCGACGAGCAGGTCGAGCGTGCCGGTCGAGGCGACGGTGGCGGTGTTCTGTGTCATGGCGTGTGCTCCTTCGTGGGGAATCCGGTGGGGGCGTGGTACAGGGCGTGCAGGCGGGCGGGAGTGTTGCCGCCCGAGACGATGGCCACGGCCCGTTCGCAGCGGTCGGCCCGCAGCGCTCCGGCCAGGGCGACGGCTCCGCTGGGTTCGGCGTCGACGCCGTGCCGGCGCAGCAGCGCGGTGGCGGCGAGGATCTCGGCGTCGCCGACGGCGATCAGGTCGTCGACGCGGTCACGGATGATCGGATACGGGACCCGTCCGGGGTGCTGCCCCCGCAGCCCGTCCGCGACGGTCGCGGAGGCCGGGAGCCGGACGGGGTGGCCCGCGGCCAGGGAGCGGGCGTAGCGGGGGGTGAGGGCGGGTTCGACGCCGACCACCCGGACCGGTCGGCCCTCGGCGGCGAGGCAGACTCCCGCCAGGAGTCCGCCGCCGCCGGTCGGGACGTAGACCGTGTCGGTCTCCCGTGCGTCGGCGAGCAGTTCTGCGCCGGCGGTGCCCTGCCCCGCGATGACCAAGGGGTGGTCGGAGGACGGGACGAGGAGGGCGCCGGTCTCGCTCGCGAGCGCCCGGGCGCGTTCCTCCCGCTCAAACACGCCTGCGCCCGCCTGGACGGTCTCGGCGCCGAGTGACCGGATCGCGGCGGCCTTGGCGGGGGCCGCCCCCGCCGCGAGGACGACGGTCAGCCGGATGCCGAGCGAGCGGGCGAGGTGGGCGAGGGCGATGCCGTGGTTCCCGGAGGACCCCGTGACGACCCGGTCGGCGCCGAGGGCCAGGACGGCGTTCGCGGCACCGCGCATCTTGAACGAGCCGCCGGTCTGCAGGTTTTCGGCCTTCAGCAGCAATGCGGCCCCACACACCCCGGTCACCGGGCCGGGCAGCAGCGGTGTGCGGACGACGTACGGGGCGATCCGGGCCGCGGCGGCAACCACATCGGCCCCCGCAGGGACGGTATCCGGGTCGGCAGCGACCACTGCGGCGCCGCCGACGGCATCGGTGCCGGTGCCGCGGGGCGCTCCGGCCGTCGGCAGCCGCAGGCCGGTGGTGGTCATGCCGTCCCCCCGGCGACCAGAGCGCGGCGGTCCGCCTTGCCGGCCCGGTTCGTGGGCAGCGTGTCGTGGCGCTGGAAGCGGCGGGGCATCAGATGGGGCGGCAGCGACCGGAACAGATGGGCGCGCAGCGCCGCGTCCGCCGTCGCGGCCAGGTCGCCGGTGACATGGGCGAGCAGGTACACACGACCCCGGTCATCTGTGTGCGGCACGACCACGGCGCCGGTGACGCCCGGAAAGGCCAGCAGCGCCCCCTCGATCTCGGCGGGGTCCACGCGGTAACCGCGGATCTTGACCTGCCGGTCCGTGCGGCCGGCGTAGTGAAGTCCTTCCGGGCCCCACCAGCCGAGATCGCCGGTGCGGTAGAGGCGGGCGCCGGGCGGCCCGAGGGGGTCGGGGAGGAAACACCCGGCCGTGCGGGACGGCCGTCCGCCGTAGCCGCGGGCCACGCCCGCCCCACCGATGTACACCTCGCCCACGGCGCCGTCCGGGACCGGTGCGAGGTCCGCGTCCAGGATCCGCACGAGGGTGCCCGCCCGGGGCGCACCCACGAGGTCGGCGGACGGGTCGGGGTCGGCGGGGACGTTGTGGCGGGTGGTGGTCATGGTGCACTCCGTCGGGCCGTACTGGTTGACGAGCCGGCCGGGCACGAGCGTGCGCCCGCCTGCGGCGAGGAACGGCCGCAGCGACTCCCCGCTGGAGGCGACCAGCGTGACCCCGGCCAGCGGATCGTCGAGCCCCGGCTGTCCGGCCAGGTGCGAGAGGAAGGACGGGGTGACGCTGAGCAGCGCCGTCACCCGGTGGTCGCGCACGGTGCGGGCGAACGCGTCGGGGCGCAGCACCCGGGCCCGCTCCACGATCACCACGCGGGCGCCGGCGAGCAGCGGTGCGAAGGTGTCGCGTATCGAGGCGTCGTAACCGAGCGGCGCCGTCTGGAGGGCGACGGTGTCCGGGCCGAGGCCGAAGGCGCGTGCGGTGTCGCGCAGGTAGGCGTCCAGAGCCTGGTGCTCGACCAGGACGGCCTGGGGCTCTCCGGTGCTGCCGGAGGTGTGGCTGACGTAGGCGAGGGACCGGGGCTCGACCGGTGGCGGTGGTGCGGCGGCCGTGGGCGCGGGCTCGTCCAGCGGCACGGTGGGCACCTCGAGGTTCGGGACGCGGGCGTGCCCGGTGCCGGTCAGCAGCAGACGGGCGCCCGCGCTGCGCACGAAGGCTGCCAGGCGGTCGCGGGGCTGGCCCACGTCCAGGGCGAGGAAAGCGGCTCCGCAGCGCAGGACCGCGGCCATGGCCGCCACGGCGTCGGCGCCGTGCTCGACGGCGACGGCGCACACCGTCTCCGGTCCCACGCCGTGGGACCGCAGGAGCCGGGTCAGTTCCTCGACACGGGCGGCGAGCCGGCCGTACGTCGTCTCGCCGGTGGGGGTCTCCAGCGCGATCCGCTCCGGGTGGCGGGCGGCGTGCGCGGCGATGTCGTCGGCTACCGTGCGCATCGGGACTCCCCCGCGCCGGTGGCGCTCTGGCCGCCCGCTCCGGTGACTGTCTGGTCGACGGCCACGAACCGCAACTCCGACGTGTGGCGGTGCCCTTCGTCGTCGGTGAGCCACGCCTGCTCGGGCGTGGGCAGCATCTCGCTCACCTTCAGCCGTGCCCCTGCGTCCTTGCGGGCGAGCCTGCGGGCGGCCTTGGCAAGGATGGTGACGTACACCGGGCTGTCGAAGTCGACGTAGAACGGGCGGGGTTCGGTCGGGGACACGACGAACACGAAGCGCGGGAGTTCATGCCGCTGCCGCCAGTGCCGGGCCCGGACGAAACGGGCGGCCTCGTCCTTCTCGTCGGCGAAGTCCACCTCCGCGACGGGCAGTTGCCAGGTCTCCCGGGCCACCACCATGCGGTCGACGGTGATGCGCGGGGTGTGATCGCCCTCCGGGCGCAGGGTGAAGCGGTCCATGACACGCTGGGTGAGGGCGTTGGCGTACACGTCGAGCAGGTCGTGGGTGGTGCCGTCGGGCAGGACGGCGACCAGCCGGCCGTCTCCCCGGTCGGTCACCCGGACGTCCGAGCCCAAAACGGTGCGGGGGCGGTGCGGGTCGCCGGTCTGGTCGACCACGGCCACGTAGTGGTCCTCGGGCCGATCCAGCGAAGGGCGGCTGCGGGTGGACCACTTCAGGGGCAGTTCCTTGGGAAGCATGGGCAGCAGCCGGGGCGCGGGGAAGTCCCGGGTGGTCTCGGCGATGAGCCGGCCGCGGTCGGGGTGCTGGTACACGAACAGGGAGGCGCCCATGGTGTTCAGCGCGCAGTGCATCTCGCCGAGGACGAGTTCGACGTCGGCGCGGGCCAGCGCGGCCTCGTCCTCCGCGACGACCAGCACGTCGGGGCTGAAGTACCGCGCCAGCGACCAGCCGTCGCCCGGCTCGTCGAACTCCCGGCGCACCGCCTCTGCCAGTTCGGCGCTGGTCCGCCGTACCCGGCGCGCCCCCGGAGGAAGGTCGAGGATGCGGGCCCACTTGGTGCGCAGTTCCGCCTGCACGGCGTCGATGAGGTCGCCGGCCTCGGGGTGCGGAGAGGGCAGGGTGTTCAGCCACAGGGTGCACAGGTCCACAGGCTCCCCGTCGGCGTGCAGGCGGTCGTACACGGTGCGCAGGCGGGCACGGACGGCGCCGGCGAAGCGGTTCGTCATCCAGCGGGCGGCCGTCAGGCACAGCTGGAGGGGCTCCAGGTGGGCGAGCAGCCCGGCGCCGGCTGTGGCGGTGGCGGAGCGGCGCGCGTCGCAGTACACCAACCCCCGGCAGGGCGCGGTGCGTTCGCCCTTGGCGCGCTGGGCCTCGCTGTCGGTGAGCGCGGCGAAGTCGGTTTCCAGAGCGGTGATCGCGGCGGTCAGCGCGGTGGCGTCGGAGCCGGCCGCGCGCACCGCGTCCCGGCCGCGTTCCAGGACGGCGAGTTTCGCCAGCGCGCGCTGCCGTACCGCCTCGTCGGGGACGCGTTCCAGGATGCGCCGCAGGGCGCGGTCGGGATGCGTGGCCGCGGGCACCTCCAGCCGCCAGTGCACCCAGCGGCGGCGCACCAACTCGGTTACGATCTCGGCCACTTCAGCGGCGTCGAGGCCGAGCTCGGCGGCGATGACACCGGTGTGCCGGGTGCCGTCGCACCGTTGCAGCACGGCCATCTGGCGTGCGCCGACCGGCTGCGCGGGACGCCCCGGGACACGTACCGTGCCGTCCGCGCACCGCGCCAACGACACCCGGCGCGGCGGGATCCAGCGCATCAGGTCGCGGTCCTCGGCCAGTACCTTGGCCAGGGCGTCGATGGCCCAGCCGGAGAAGTACACCTCCTGCGCGGCGAGGAAGCCGTGCCCGGGATCCACGGTGACGGCGTCCGGTGCGGACGTGTCCCAGCGGCCCCAGCCGACCGGGCCGAAGAACCCGATGGTGTCGTTCTTCACGCAGAACCGCTGCCAGTAGTGCGCGACGAGTTCCTCACGCTGGCGCGGCATGCTGCTGCGGCTGTCCACCCCCGGCGTCCAGCGCAGGAACGGGGCGATGCCGGTGCGCAGGACGGCGGGGTTCTGCCAGGCGAGGGCCGCCTGGAAGCGGGGCTGCCCGGCGACCTCCTGCAGCCGGCGGGCGGTGCGGACGGCGGCCTCGGACAGCTCCGCGGTGAAGGCCCGCCACTCGGGACCGGACAGGTCGGTGCCGGGGCCGAACTTGTCGGCGGCCTCGGCCAGTCCGGGCGGCGCGAGGCGCAGCACCCCGTCGGCGGGGAAGCCGGGGCCGCGCAGCGCGAACTGCTCCCACAGCCGCCAGCCTCCTCCCGGCAGTAGAACGGGTGCGTGTTCGTCCGACATCGCGTGCTCCTTCCGGATGGGGGTGCGGGACCTCGCGGCGCGGGCGGCGCGGTGGCACCGCTTCACCGGGCTCCGCGGCCCGCCGCGCGGCCCGGCCGGACGGTGGGCCCGCCGCGCCGGTCGCCGGGCGCCCCGGCCGGACAGCACGGTCCCCCGCCGCGGCCGTGGACCACCAGAGAAGATCCGGCAGCAACGCGCGCCGCGGGCTCGGCGCGTTCGGCCCTGCCCCGTCCCGCCGCCCGCGGGCACGCTGGCCCCGTCGGCCCCTGACCTGTGGCCGGCTCCATCACCTGCGGGAGGTTCACCGTGACGCAACCCAACCTCACGACCTGCGCGGACGGCGAGGAGTCCCGCCCGGGCACCGACGAGGTGTACCTCGTGGTGCGCAACGACGAGGAGCAGTACTCGATCTGGCGGGCGGACCGCGAGCTGCCCGCCGGCTGGTACCCGGAGGGACGGCGCGGCAGCCGGCAGGAGTGCCTCGATCACATCGACGCGGTCTGGACGGACATGCGCCCGCTCAGCCTGCGCCGCCGGCTGGCCGGGGCAGATGTCTGACGGCCGACCGGGCGGGCTCCTCGGTCTGTCGGCGCACGCCCCGCCGTCGCCGGTGCCGCCGGAGCGGCTGTGCCCGGCCGTGCTGGACCTGTCCGGGCTGCGCCGCCGGACGGACGTCCCGGGTCCGCGTCCGCTGCGGGAGCCGCTGGAGCTGTATCTGGCCCAGGTCGCCGCGCAGGACGAACAGGCCCTGGAGCGCGCCCGGGAGTTGCTGGACGCGGAGGAGCGGGCGCGGGCGGCGGCCTTCCGGCACGACCGGGACCGCGATGCCTACGTGGTCGCGCACGCGGCTCTGCGTGGAGTGCTCGGCGTGCTGCTCGGCGTCCGCCCCCAGGCGCTGCCGCTGGCTCGTGAGCCGTGCGCGGGCTGCGGCGGACCGCACGGCCGTCCGACGCTGCGCACCTCCGGGGTGCACTTCTCGCTGTCGCACAGCGGGGGGCTGGTGATGGTGGCGCTCGCCCCCGCCCCGGTCGGTGTCGATGTGGAGGGGCTGGTCAAAGTCCGGGCGATGCTCGGCGCGCAGTCCGCGCTGCATGTGGCGGAGGCGGAGGAGCTGGCACGGTTGCCCGCGCCCGAGCGTCCGGCGGCGTTCACCCGGACCTGGGTGCGCAAGGAGGCGTACCTCAAGGGACTCGGCACCGGGCTGGTGCGCAATCCGGCGCTGGACTACGTGGGCACCGGTCCGTTGCCGGGGGTCCCGTCGCCGGGGTGGACCCTGCGGGATGTGCTGGTCCCGGCCGGCTACGCGGCGGCTGTGGCCCTGCGTACGCCCTGACAGCGTGCGGACAGCGGTGAGGGGACCGGTTCAAAAGCCGGTCCCCTCACCTCCGTTGCCGCCCTGCGAACCGGAGCGGTCTGCACGGCTTCCACACCCCGTGCGGGCCCTCCCACGTTACGATCAAGCGCGTGACCGCTCCGGAGCCGACCATCCTCGCCACCTCGGGGGGCCATCGCGTCGGCGCCCGCACCCGGGTGCTGTTCGATGCCCTGGTCCACCACGCGGTCGACCTCTCCGGCGTGCACGGCAGGCGTCCGCGCATCCTCTACGTCGGTACGGCGGTGGGCGACGCGGAACACGTCACGGCGCGGGTGGCCGAGGCGGCCCGGGTGGCGGGGTTCGACCTCACCCCGCTCCAGTTGTTCCCGATGCCGAACGTCGATGACGTCGAGGGCACGGTTCTCGACCACGACGTGGTATGGGTGATGGGTGGCTCGGTGGCCAACCTGCTGGCGGTGTGGCGGGTGCACGGGCTGGACGCGGTGATGCGGCGCGCGTGGCGGGCGGGAGTGGTGCTGGCCGGCGTGAGCGCGGGTTCCATCTGCTGGTTCGAGGGTGGCACGACGGACTCGTTCGGCCCCGAACTGCGGCCGGTGACCGATGGTTTGGGCCTGCTGCCGTACGGCAACGGCGTGCACTACGACTCCGACCCCGGCCGGCGTCCGCTGATCCATCGGCTGGTCGCCGACGGCGTCTTCGAGGCTGCCCACTGCACCGACGACGGGGTGGGCCTGGTCTACCGGGGCACCGAGCCGGTCGAGGCGGTGACGGAGCTGCCCGGCAAGGCCGCCTATGTGGTGCGTCGCGACGGCGGGCGGGTCGTGGAGGAGCGGCTCGAACCGCGGTCGCTGCCGGCGGCGGCCTCCTGACCGGGTCCGGACGGGACCGCGTGGGGTGACGGGGGACGGGAGTCCTGCATGATCCCCGGCCCGTGGATCCCCCGTCTGTGGGTCCCCGGCCCATGGATCCCCGGCCCATGGATCCCGTCCCTCGCGTCGTCATCCCGCCCCCGCGTCGTCGTCTCTCCCCCCGGCTCAGACCAGGCCGTGACGGACGGCGTGGGCGACAGCGTGGGCCCGGTTGCGGACCTGGAGGCGGGCCATGATCTCGTAGATGACGTTCTTGACGGTGTGTTCCGAGCAGCCCAGCAGGCGGGCGATGTCCGCGTTGGCGCGGCCGTCGGCCATGAGGCGCAGCACGGACGACTGGCGGCCGGTCAGGGCGGCCGGCCTGCCGCCGGTGGGCGCCGACTCGCCGGGCCGGGGGCCGGGGACCAGCAGATGGGCGAGTTCCGTGTAGGGGATGCCGCGGTGCGGCTGTGCGGCTCGGCGCACCGCCGCCGCCAGGGTCTCCACGGCGAGGTCCGCGGCCGGCAGGACGACCGCCCCGGCGCGCAGGGCCAGCAGCCGGCCGGCGCGCCCGACGGTGTCGCACACGAGCACCAGCGGTCCGGCCTCCGGTGCGAGGCGCAGGGCCCGTTCGGCGTCCGCGGCGACCACCACGGTGACGGTCCCGGCGTCGCCCGGCTCGAACACGCAGGTCAGTCCGGCGCGGCGGGCGAGGGCGCGGACCTGGTCCGCGCCGCGTGCCGGCGGGACGCGGACCACCGCGGGCGCCGCGGTCAGGGCGGGGGTCACAGCAGGCCCGCCCTGAGCGCGTAGGCGACCGCGTGGGCTCGGTTGCGCAGCCGGAACCGCTGGGTGATGTCGTGCACGACGGTGGTGACGGTGCGCGGCGAGTAGCTCAGCCGCTGGGCGATCTCGGCCGTCTCGTGCCCGTCGGCGACCAGCCGCAGGACAGAGCGCTCCCGGTCCGACAGCATGCCGTCGGCCCAGACGCCGCCGTGCCGGGCGTCGGCGGGGCGGTTAAGGATCTGGTCGAGGAGGCCCGGTGGCAGGGTGCAGTCGTCCCGGGCGGCGGCCAGCACCGCGTGGGCCAGCCGCGAGGCGTCGGCCTCCCGGCGCAGCAGCAGGCCCCGGGCACCGGCGGCGAGACCGTGCACGACGTCACCGGAGGCCAGGGTGCCGGCCACCAGGACGACGGCGGGCCCGTGACGGTGGGCGCGGATGGTGCGCACCATGTCCAGTTCGGCCGGGCCGAGCCGGTCCACGGTGAGGACGGCCACCCGCGCGTCCTCGGGCTCGCACACGGTGAGTTCCGGGCAGGCGAGCAGGGTCGTGCGGGTGCCGGCCTCCAGCACCGGGTCGAGGGCGAACACGCCGACGGGTACGGATGCTCCCATCTACTGCTCCCAGGAAGGTCGTCCGCCCGGTCGTGAGCAGCTCGGGCGGTCAGGGGTAAGGACGTGGGCACCACCGTGCCGTCGTCGCCGGTGCGGGGGCATCGGTAACCGGTCCCCACCTTTCCCGCGGACCACCCGGTCCCCTCCCCGCCTGCCCCGCCCTCCGCCGCGCCGTGCCGCGCCCCGGGCGGCCGTACGGCGCAAGGGCCCGGGTAGGGGGCCGCAGGCGCCCGGCCATGGGGGTACCCGGAGTCGGGGCGAGGCGGGCCCCGGCTGCGTTTTCGGGTCCTTCCGGGGCGGTGGTAGCCGGGCCGCGTCCCCGGGGTGGGTGGGGGCCGCTGCAGAATATGGGGGCCGCTTACCCATGTGGGGGCCACCGGGGATCTGCGACGTTCTTTCCCGTGACCGAGACCTCCAGCCTCCCGACTCCCCAAAGCGCCGGGCTTCCCTCCGAGTGGTGGGCCCCCGCGTTGTCCCTCGCGGAACGGCTCGCCGCCCCCGGGCTGCCCGAGTCGCCCGCGGGACCGGCCTGTGCCGGCGCGGCGCCCTGGGCCGTGGGGGACCCGGAGGGCTTCGCCCTGCGGCTCGCCCGCCTCGGGGTCGGCGTGGCCACGGCGGCGGCTCTGGCGACGGAGCCAGCCGCGCGGCTGGCCGCCCGGGCCGCCAAGCCCGACTGGGCCCGGTTCGTCGAAGCGGTGCTGGAGTCGCCCGCCGGGGAATCCGCCGGGCCGGGCGCCGGCGGCGAGGGGCCCGACGCCTTCGCACCGGTCGTACGACCGCTCGTCGCCGCGGCCACCGCCCGGCTGACCGCCCTCCTGCCGCCGGTTGCGGCAGCCGAACGGGCGGTGTGGCGGGAGGCGTTCGAGCGGCGGCTGACGCACCAGCTGGTCCGGCAGGCGGCCCGCACGCTGGTCCATGAACTCGACCGGGCCCGGCGCGCGGGGCGCCTCGCGGGCGACGGGCCGCGCGAGCGGTTCGCCTCCTTCGTCGCCGCCACCGGCACCCGGCGGGGCCTTCGCACACTGTTCGCGGCCTACCCGGTGCTGGCGCGGATGCTCGGGCAGACCTCGCTGGACACGACGGCCGCGACGGCCGAACTGGCGGCGCGGTTCCAGGCCGACCGGGCGGAACTCGCCGCCAGGCTCCTCGGCGGACGCCGTACCGGCTCGCTCACCGGGGCCGACCTGGGCCGCGGGGACGCCCACCAGGGCAACCGGTCCGTCGCGGTGCTGCGCTTCGACAGCGGCGAACGGCTCGTCTACAAGCCCCGGCCGCTCGACCAGCACGCCCTGCTCGACGACTTGGCGGCCTGGCTCAACGCGAGGGTGCCCGGCCTCGCCCTGCGCACCGCCCGCACGCTGCGCCGCGACGCCTACGGCTGGCTGGAGTTCGTCGAGCACCGCTGGTGCCGGTCGGTGACCGAGACCGATGCCTTCTACCGGCGCCAGGGGGCTCTGCTGGCGCTGCTGTACGCGGTGGACGGCGCCGACATGCACTACGAGAACGTCATCGCGTGCGGCGACCAGCCGGTCCTGGTGGACGCCGAGACGCTGCTGCACACCGGGCTGGCGCAGGCCATGACGGCGGGCGCGGACCCGGCCGCGGACGCCCTGCACGCCTCCGTACACCGCACCTGCCTGCTGCCCCACCTGCTGATCGGCGAACACGGGGCGCTCGACATCTCCGCGCTCGGCCGGTCCACCGACGGCACCTACCCGAGCGAGGGCCTGCGCTGGGAGGACAGCGGCCGGGACACCATGCGGGCGGTGCGGGCGCCGATGCCCAGCCCGGCCGCACAGAACCATCCGCTGCCCGCCGGCCGCCCTCTGACGGACGCCGACCACCGGGCGGCCCTGATCGAGGGGTTCCGCACCGCGTACGCGGCCATCGCCGAGCACGGTGGTGAACTGCTCTCCGACGAAGGCCCGTTGGCCACCCGCGCCGACCGTCCGGCCCGGCTCATCGTCCGCTCCACCCGCCTGTACGCGACGCTGCTGGAGGAGTCGGTCCACCCGTCGCTGCTCGGCGACGCGCTCGCCCGGGACGGCGTGTTCGCCGTGCTGTGGAGCGAGTCCGAGCACGATGAGGCACGCAGCCGGCTCGTCGAGCACGAGACCGCCGCCCTGTGGCGCGGTGACATCCCGCTCTTCGCGCATGTGCCGTCGGGTACGGGGGTCCTGGCGGACAACGGCACCTGGGTGCCCGAGGTGCTGGGGGTGGCGAGTCTGGCATCGGTGTTCGCGAAGATCGCCCGTATGGACGAGGTCGACTGCCACGACCAGGAGTGGATCATCTCCGCGACGCTGGCCACCCGGGACGCCGCCGCGCCGTCACCCCGGCCCAGGTCGGAGCTGGCCGTGGGGCGGCCACCGGCCGTCGTACCCGATGCGTCGCGGCTGCTGGCCGCCGCGTGTGGGATCGCCGACGAGATCGCCGCCCGCACCGTACGCGACGGCGACCGGACCAACTGGCTCGGTCTGGAACGGGTCTCCGGACCGCACTGGGCGGTGCTTCCGATGGGCGCCGGTCTCGCGCAGGGCTATTGCGGGGTGGCGCTGTTCCTGGCCCACACGGACGCGTTGGCGGGCGCCGGCCGGTACGCCGCGCCCGCCCGGGGCGCGGTCCGGCCCCTGGCGGCCGTGCTCAAGGCCCTGGCCGGCGACCCCGAACTGAGCGCGGCCGCGGGGCCGGGCGCCTACGACGGGCTCGGCGGCATCGTGTACGCCGTGCTGCGGCTGTCGGCCCTGCTGGACGAGGATCTGACGGCCTGTCTGCCGGATGCGATCACCGCGCTCGGTCATGCCGCCGCGGCCTGCTGTCATCCGGGGCTCGCCGGAGGGACGGCCGGGGCGTTGGCCGCCGCCGTCGCGGCACACGAGCAGACCGGCGATCCTTCGGCACTGCGGCTGGCGGACGGCGTGGCGGACCGGCTTCTGGCCACCGTGTCCGCAGCCGGTTGCGGCCCGGCAGACCTGGCTCCCGGTTTCGCGGACGGCGCGGCGGGCATCGGCTGGGCGCTGCTGCGCTACGCCGCCCTGCGGCCCCGGCGCGCCGCCCGCCACGAGTCCGCCGCCCACGGCCTTCTCGGCGCCGCGCTCCGGGACACGGTGGCCGCCCCGGCGGACCTGTCGTGGGCCACGGGACTCGCCGGAGTGGCGGCCGCCCCCGCCCGACGCCACCCGACGCCGGCCCTGTCCCGCGCGGCGGACCTGCTGGCGGACACCGAGGTGGGCCTGGACCTGAGCCTGTGGCAGGGCGCACTCGGCACCCTGGATGCCCTGGCGGCACTCGCCGCCCAGGGCGACACGACCGCCGCCACGGCCCTGGACCGGGACACCGGCCGGGTGCTCGCCGTGGTCGAGGCGCAGGAGCACCGCTGTGCGACCCCCGACCATGTTCCCTCCCCCGGGCTGCTGACCGGACTCGCCGGCATCGGCTACGGACTGCTCCGCCTGGCCCACCCCGCGAACGTCCCGTCCGTCCTGTTCCTCGATCACCCCCGCGACTGACCTGCACGAACCGACCTGCACGAGCTCACCGCACACCGGCACGGCACCTCCACCTCCGACCCCGTGCGCCGCACGGGACACCAGAAGGGGATCACCGTCATGGACAAGAACCTCACCGCCACCGCCGCCGAGGCAACCGAGACCGCCGCCGACGAGCAGGACGCGGCGGGCGGGATCAGACTCCGGGGCCGCAACCGGGCCTGCGCCCGTGCCCGCGTGCTCGCCGGCATGGTCCTGACCAGCGGCATCGTCATCACGCTGTCCTCCATGGACACCTCGGTCTCCGCGCCGAACTGACCTTTGCGACGCCGTACTTCGGGTGCGGCGCGGATCGGCCCGGTCCGCGCCGCCGTACTCCTGCGCCTCCGTACTCCTGCGCCGCTGCCGACGCGGTCGCAGGGGTGTCCGGCCCAGGCGATCTGCCGCGGGCCCGGGAAGGCGCATTATCATCTGCGTTCATGCGTTCCCACGCGCCTTCTCTGGTCGGGCGGGATCCCCAACTCGCCTTTCTCGAACGCGCCATGGCCGATGCGAGACAGGGACACGGTGGTGTCCACTTCCTCGTGGGCGAGGCCGGCGTCGGCAAGTCACGGCTCGCGGCGGAAGCCGTCGGCGGTGCGCTCGGCCACGGGATGCGGGTCCTGCGCGGCCGCAGCAGCACCACAGGCCCCGCCGTGCCGTTCCGTCCCCTGACCGAGGCGCTGATGTCGCTGTTCCGCGGCGGCGAGCCGACGGACGATCCCCTCCTCGGCCCCTACCGGCCGGTCCTGGGACGGCTGATACCCGAGTGGGACACCGGGGAACGTGAGAGCAGCTCGATGGTCATCCTGGGCGAGGCGGTACTGCGTCTGCTCATCGCCGCCGGGCGCGGGCGGGGCCAGCTGCTGCTGCTGGAGGATCTGCACGACGCCGACCCCGAGACGCTCGGCGTCCTCGAGTACCTGGTGGACAACCTGGAGTACACGCCCGTGCTGCTGCTGGCCACCGTGCGGACGGACTTCAGTGACGCCCTGGACCTCGCGCAGTCTGCCCGCCGCCGCGGGGCCGCGACCCTGGTCGACCTCCAGCCCCTGTCTCGGCCCCAGGTGCACGACATGGTCTGCGCCCAGCTCGGCGTCGACGGGCCAAACGAGGTGCCCGCACAGGTCCTGGAACGGCTGTGGGATGACAGCGCGGGCAGCCCGTACCTGGTCGAGGAACTGCTGCAGTCCATGATCGGGGCCGGCACCCTGGTGCAGGGGCCGGAGGGCTGGCGGGCGGTGGGCGATCCACGCCGCGACGTTTCCTCGACGCTGGCCCGCGGCATTCTGCGCCGTATCGACCGGCTGGGCGGCCAGGGGCTGACGCTGCTGTCGGCCGCCGCGGTCCTCGGACGCCGCTTCCCGCTCACCGTGTTGCAGCGCATGACCGGCGTCGACGACCGGGCCCTGCTCAGTCATCTGCACGCGGGCGTGGCCGCCCGCCTGGTGGTCCCCGACGAGCCGGCGCCCGACTGGTACTCCTTCCGCCACTCCCTCACCGTGGATGCGCTGTTCACGCAGATGACGCCGGGCCGGCGAGCGGATCTGGCCAGGCGGGGCGCGGAGGCCGTCGAGGAGCTCCACCCCGGCCTCGGCGACGGCTGGTGCGCGCTCGCCGCCGGGCTGCGCAGCGAGGCCGGGGACCGCCTCGAGGCGGGACGGTTGTTCGCGGACGCCGGCGGCCGGGCTCTGGTCGCGGGCGCGCTCGGGTCCGCCGTGACCCTGCTCAGCCGCGCCGAGAGCCTGCTCTCCGACGCGGACGATCCGCAGATGCGGGCCGCGGTCCTGGAGAATTTGCTGCCGGCGCTCGCGGAGGCCGGTGACTTCGCCCGCGCGTTCGACCTGGCCGACGACCTGCACGCGCTGGGCGGCTCGGGACTGAGCCCCGTGCGCCTGGCGACCCTGCACACGCGGCTGGCCAAGGTCGCCCACACGGCGGGACGATGGAGCGACGGCAACCGGCAGGTCGCCCGCGCCCGCGAAGTGCTGGCGGTCGCGCCGGACGAGGCGACGGCCGCCGCCGTCGACGTGACGGCCGCCTACCTCGCCCTCGACACTCCGGGCGCGGACCGCACCCAGCACGCGGAGAAGCTGGCCCGCTCGGCCGCCGACACCGCCGAGCGCCACGCGCTGCCCGTCGTCGCCTGCCAGGCCCGGGAGCTGCTCGCCACCGTGGCCCGGGAGCGGGACCCGGAGGAGTCCCAGGCGATGCTCGAACAGGCCCTCACCACGGCGGAACGCCACCGTCTCCCCCTGCAGCGGATGTACGCGGCGACCCGCATGGGCGGCAACGCCTGGCTCGCCGAGGGTGACACCTCGGGGCTGGTGGCGGCCCGTGCGGAGGCGCTGCGGCTCGGCTCGGTGAACATCGTGCACACCGTGGACGGCATCCTCGTGCTGGACGCGGTGCTGCGCGGCGCCTACGGGGCGGCCCGGCCGGCCGCCGCCGAGTGCCTGTCGGTGGTACGCCGGCTGCGCCTTGCCCCGGCCGTGCGCTACGTCCTGATGGCGCAGGCCGTGCTGGAGGCGCACCGCGCGGACCGTGCGGCGATGGAGGCGACACTCACCGCGTTCGCCGAATGGGACGGCGCCGGCTCGCAGGAGGAACCGCTCTGCCTCGGTCTGGCGCGCGTCTTCTGCGCCCTGCTGGAGGAGGACCGCGACCTGGCGCGCGCCGAGCTCAGGACGCTGCTGGCGCTGGAGGCAGACAACCCGTCCACCTACCACCTCAGCGGCACCCACGGTCTCGTCCTGCTGCTGGACGTGCTCGCCGGGGACGCGGACCGGGCCCGCCACAAGGAGGTCACGGCCACCGCCATGGCCCGGATGCGCTGGAACCGGCAGTTCGTGCTGCTCGCCGACGCGGTGCTGCTGGGCCGGGAGGGCGCAGGCTCCCGGGCGGCCGGATCGGTCGGGGCCGCGCTGGCGGTGGCGCAGCCGTATCCGCTGGCCCTGCATCTCGGGCTGCGGCTCATCGCGGACGCGGCGCACCGGGACGGCTGGGGTGATCCGGTGGGCTGGTTGCGACGGGCCGAACACTACTTCCACGAGAGGGACATCACCGCCGTCACGGGCGCCTGCCGGGCCGGGCTGCGCCGGCTCGGAGCTCCGGTGCACCAGCACCGCACCGGCACCACCGGCATCCCCGAGGAGCTGCGCGCGCAGGGTGTGACGGTGCGCGAGTTCGAGGTGTTCCGGCTGCTGGCGGAGCGGCTGAGCAACAAGGACATCGCCGACCGGCTGTTCATCTCGCCGCGCACGGCGGAGAAGCACATCGCGAGCCTCATCACGAAGACGGGTGCGGCCAACCGCGCGGATCTGTGCGCTCGGTCGGCCGCCTTCCGGACCTCCTAGGTCCTGTCGTCCGGCCCTATCTCATCTCGCGCACCGCCCGGGACCCGAGCACCGCAAGACCCGTCAGGGCGAGCACCGCGGCCACCGTCCCGAACAGGGCGAGCGCGTCGATCCGGGCCAACGCGCCGCACATGATCAGCGACAGCGGGGCGGCGGCGTAGCCGAGGACCATGTCGACGGAGACGACCCGGGTGAGGACGTCGTTGGGGATGTTCCGCTGGATCCAGCTGAGGCCGAACACGCCCTGGAAGCCGATGCCGAAGCCCATGACGAGCACGGTCGCCACGACGGCCGGGGTGCTGTGCAGCAGGCCGAGGACGGCCATCCCGGCGCCCAGCCAGCCGGCCAGGGCGGCCACCAGCAGGCCGACCCGGGGCCGGCCGCCGAGGGCGCCGCCGGCGAGCGTGCCGAGCACCGCGCCTCCGGCGAGGGCGCCGTTGAGGACGCCGAGCGTGGCCGAGCCGCCACGCAGCACGTCGTCGGCGAGGGCGGCGAATCCGACCGTGAAGGGCCCGGCGTAGCAGAAGTTGACGGCGGTGTCGAGGGCGACGACGGTCCGCAGCCGGGGATCGCGCCAGGTGAAGGTGACGCCTTCCCGGATGCGGGCGCCGAGCGACGGCTGGTCCCGCGTCTTCTCCGCGGCGGGGCGGGACGCCTTGCGGCGGGACGCCTCCGGGCGGGTGCGGATGCTCGCCACGCACCAGCCGCACAGCGCGAAGCAGACGGCGTCGACGAGGAAGGCGACGGGCGCCCGGGTCATGGCGATGGCCACACCGCCGATGGCCGGTCCGACGACGGCGGCGGTCCGCGCGCCCGCGCCCAGCAGCGCGTTGGCGGGAGTGAGCAGGTCCTCGTCCACGACGGAGGGCAGGATCGAGACGCGGGCGGGCTGGAAGAAGGCGTCGACCGCGCCGAAGGCGGCGGCGGCGGCACACAGCATCCACACCGTCAGATGACCGGTCAGACCGGTGATGCCGACGGCCGCCATCAGCGTGGCCCGGGCCCAGCTGGAGGCGACCATGAGGGTGCGGGTGGACCAGGAGTCGCCGAGGGTGCCGCCCACCAGGGTGAGCAGCGCTCGGGGTACGGCCTGGAAGGCCAGCACATAGCCGAGGGTGAGGGTGGAGCCGGTCAGTGAGAGGGTGATCCAGGAGAACGCGACGACGCTGAATCCGTCGCCGAGCAGGGACAGCGACTGTCCCAGCCACAGGAGCCGGAAGGGCCGGTGGCGTGCGGGGGTCCACAGCCGCGGACCGGCGCCTGCGAGGGTGGTGGCCATCATGTGCCTTTCGTCGTACGGGGGGCGGAGGTCCGGTCAGTAGCGGACGGGCAGGGCGGTGAGGCTGCGGTTGAGCAGGGAGGGCTGCCACCTCAGCCGGCCGGGTCCGGCCAGGGTGAGACCGGGGCGCTCGGTGATCAGCGTGCGCACGGCGGCCACCGCCACCAGGCGGGCCAGTGCGGCGCCGATGCAGAAGTGCGCGCCGAAGCCGAAGCCGAGGTGGGTGGCGCCGCTGCGGCGGACGTCGAACCGGCCGGGGTCGGGGAAGCGGGCGGGGTCGCGGTTGGCGGCGGCGGTGACCAGGAAGATCCGGTCGCCGGCTCGCAGGGTGCGGCCGTCGAGGTCGAGGTCGCGGGCGGCGGTGCGTATCGACATCTTCGACGGGCCGTCCAGACGCAGGGTCTCCTCCACCGCCCCCTGCGCCAGGTCCGGGTCCTGGCTCACGGCGGCGAGCTGGTCGGGCCGGGTGTGCAGGGCGAGGACGGTGTTGGCGATGAGGTTGCTGGTGGTCTCCCCGCCGGCGAACGCCATCTGGGTGAGCATCCCGACGAACTCCTCCTCGCTGACCGACTCCCCCACCCGGCCTTCCCGCAGGACCTGGCTGATCAGGTCGTCACCCGGCTCGGCGCGGCGGCGGGCGACGAGGGCGGCGAGGTAGCCCTCCAGGCTGACCAGGGCCTGGAGGGAGGCCCGGTACTCGCTCTCCTCCTGGGCGGTGCCCAGGACGAGGTCGGCGACGCGGGCGTTCCAGTACCAGAAGGAGGGCGCGTCGGTGCGGGGGATGCCCAGCCAGCGGGCGAACACCAGCGCGGGCAGGGGCTTGGCGACGTCGGCCATGAGGTCGCCGTCGCGGCCCGGGACGGCGCCGCGGGCAAGGACCGCGCGGGTCGCCTTCTCGCTGAAGGAGCGGTAGCGGGCGACGGCGCGGGCGGCGAACGCCTCCTGGAAGACCTGCCGCAGCCCGCGGTGCCGCGGCGGGTCGTTGAAGACCATCCAGCGCGACAGGATCGTGAAGGCGCGCTCGGCGTCCTCGCGTGCGCCCTGCGGCACGGCGTCCATCAGGGGGCGTACCCGGTCGGCGGAGACGGCCGGATCGCGCAGGCAGCGCATCACCTGGTCGTAGCCGGTGACGAGCCAGGCGTGGTGGAGGGGGCTCCAGTGCACCGGCGCGTGGTCGCGCAGCGCGTCGAGGTGCTCGTACGGGTCGGAGATCATGTCCGCGGCGAGCAGGTAGCGCTCGGCGAAGGCGGGGGCGGGGGCGGTCATCGCAGGTCTCCTGCCTGGATCGTGACGAGCAGTTCGGCGATCTCGGCCACCCGGGGCTCGGCCATCATCGACATGTGGTCGCCGTCGCTGATGTGCAGGGTGAGCCCGCCGCCGGCCACCGCGCGCCAGCGCTCGACATAGGTGTCGTAGTCGACGTCCAGGCCGGGCATCGTGCGGCCCCGGGGCAGCCCGGCGGCCTCGCTGCCGACGACGAGGTGCACGGGGCCGGGGTAGGGGCGGACCTCGTAGGCGGCCAGAGCGGCGAGCAGGGAGTGCCACACCTCGATCGGGGCCCCCTCGACCAGGGCCGCCTCGGCCGGGCTCATGCCCGCGCCCAGCAGGGTGGCGGTCAGTTCGGCCGTGGCCCGCTCGCGCTGCGGGGAGGGCGGCATGCCGCGCAGCCGGTCACGCAGGCGCAGGGCCTCGCGCAGGTCCGCGGTGACGCCGTTCAGACGCTCCCTCGCGGCGGTGTTGGGCAGATACGGCTCGATCAGCACCAGTGGCGCAACGGTGTGTCCGGCCCGGTGGAGCTGGGTGGCCATCTCCAGGGCGATGTTGGCTCCCATGGACCAGCCGAGCACGGCGTGCGGGCCGGTGCCACCGCGTTCGGTGATCTCGGCGACGTAGTTGGCGGCGATACCGGTCACCGTGCTCGGGTCGACCCCGCCGAGCAGCCCGCGCGCCTGGAAGGCGTGCACGGGCCGGCCCGGCGGCAGGGCGCGGGCGAGCGGGACGAACCAGGCGGCGCTGCCTCCGGTGGGGTGCACGCACCACAGGGGCTCCCCCGTGCCCTCGCGCAGCCTCACCTCGGAGGTCACGACGGCGGGCAGGCCGTCGCCGGCCGCCCTGGTTGCGTGCTCGGCGAGCCGGGCGATGGTCGGATACTCGATCAGGTCGCCCACCGACACCGGCAGACCGCGTCCCGCGGCCATCAGGGAGACCCGGACCGTGGACAGGGAGCTGCCGCCGATGCGGAAGAAGTCGTCGTGGACGCCGATCCGGGACAGTCCGAGGACGTCGCGCCAGATCTCTGCGAGGATCTTCTCGGCCGGGGTGGACGGGGCGGCGTACCCGGTGTCGGCGCGCTCCAGTTCGGTCGGCGGCAGGGGCAGCGCACGTTTGTCGATCTTGCCGCTGCGGTTGACGGGCATCTCGTCGAGAAGGACGAACCGGGCGGGCACCATGTAGGCGGGCAGCGACGACCGCAGCGCGCCGCGGAGTTCCTCGGAGGTGGGCCGCCCCGGCCCGTGGACGACGAGGTAGGCGACGAGGGCCGGTTCGCCGCCGGGCAGGTCGGTGCGGTGCAGGACGACGGCCTGGCTCACCTCCGGCAGGCGGCGCAGCGCGTGCTCGATCTCGCCGAGTTCGATGCGGAAGCCGCGCAGCTTCACCTGTGCGTCGCGGCGGCCGAGCCACTCCACGGATCCGTCGGGCCGGTGCGTGCCCACATCGCCGGTGCGGCACAGCCGTTCCCCGGGGGCGCCGTAGGGGTCGGGGACGTAGGTGGCGGCGGTCAGCGCGGGCCGGCCCAGGTAGCCGCGGCCGACGGCCTGTCCGCCGAGGTGGATCTCGCCGGGTACGCCGGCCGGGACGGGCTGGAGGTCGTCGTCCAGGACGTGGATGCGGGTGTTGCGTATCGGGGTGCCGATGGGCGGGTGGCCCTGTCCGGGGCGAAGTTCCGCGGCGACGGACCACACCGAGGTCTCGGTGAGGCCGTAGACGTTGTGGAAGCGCCGGCCGCGCGACCAGGTGTCGGCGAGTTCGGCGGGGCATGCCTCGCCGGCGACCTGGAGGACGCGCAGGTCGGGGAAGTCGTCGCCGCCGAGCACGGCGAGGGCGCTGGGCGGGAGCATGGCGCCGGTGACGCGGGCCTCGCGCAGGGTGCGGGCCAGGTCGGGGCCGGGGCGCAGGTCGTCCTTGGGCGCGGTGACGAGCCGGCCGCCGTTGGCGAGGGACCAGGTCAGTTCGAGGATCGAGGCGTCGAAACCGAAGGAGGCGAACTGCAGCACGCGGTCGCCGGGGGTGGGGCGGATCAGATCGCGTTGCCCTTCGATCATGTTGGACAGGCCGCGGTGCGGGATGGCCACGCCCTTGGGGGTGCCGGTGGAGCCCGAGGTGTAGATGATGTAGGCGAGGGTGTCGGCGTCGGGCTCCCGGCCCGGCACGGGCCCGACGGGCGCGGCGGGCTCGTCGAGGTGGATCACCGGTCCGTCGAAGGGCACCGTCCCGTCCAGCGCTCGCTGGGTCAGCAGCACCCGCATCCCGCTGTCCTCGGCCATGAACGCAAGCCGTTCGGCGGGGTGCTGCGGGTCGAGGGGGACGAAGGCCCCGCCGGAGCGCAGTACCCCGAAGGCGGCGCGCACCAGGTCCGGGCCGCGCTGCGCGCAGATGCCCACGACGGTCTCCGGGCCCACCCCGAGCCGCCGCAGTCGTCGGGCGAGCTGTTCGGCCTGCTCCTGGAGTTCGGCGTACGTCATCTGCCATCCGCTGTGCTCGACGGCGACCGCGTGCGGGGTGCGCCGGGCGTGTTCGGCCATGTGCTGGTGGAGCAGCAGGGGCGAGGAGGGCGTCTGCGGTCCCCGGGCCCAGACGTCGAGGGCTATGGTCCGGGCCCGGCCGGTGAGCGCGGGCCGGGTGACGGGGGCGTGCGGGTCGGCGACCATGGCCTCCAGCTGCGCGCGGTAGACGTCGGCGAGTTGCTCCGCGGTGGCGGGCGCGACGAACTCCGGGTCCGCGTCGAGGGTGAAGGCGTTGACGCTCGCGTTCACCAGCAGCGGGAACATGGTCCGGGCGATCTCCAGGGAGTCGTCCCAGGACTCGTGCGAGAGCCGGTGGAAGTTGACGTAGTTGAAGACGGTGTCCGTCAGGCGCGGTTCGGTGGGCCGCAACGCGGCGATCCGCACGAGCGGGACCCTGCGGTGCGGCATCATCTCCTGCTCGGCGGCGAAGACGTCCCGCAGATAGGACAGCCAGCTGCCGCGCGGGCGGGCCACGCCGAACGGCACGGTGTTCAGAAACAGTCCGCGCATCCGGTCGGCGCCGGGCACTTCGGGACGCCCGTTGGTGACCAGTCCGATGCTGTGGCCGGCGGCGTCCGCGTCCCGGTCGGCGAACAGGCTCATGGTGTGGTGGAAGGCCGTCATCAGGACGGTCCGGCGGGGGACGCCGGCCTGCTTGGCCAGGGCGCCGATGCGTTCGGCGAGATGGGCGTAGGAGCGCCGTGCCTCGTGTACCGGGGGCTCGCCGCCGGCCTCGCCCGCGGGCCGCCGGCGCAGGGTGACGGGCCGCAGTTCGGCGAGCCGGTCGCGCCAGTACCCGAGTGATTCCTCGCTGTCGAGGGCGGCCCGCTCCAGGGCGACGTACTCGGCGAAGGCGGGCGAGTCCGGCGGCTGCGGGGCGGTGCGGTGGGCGACGGCCTCGCGGTGCAGGGCCAGCAGGTCGGCGACGAGGGAGGTCAGACTCCAGCCGTCGAGGACGACATGGCAGTCGGTGAGGACGAGCCGCAGGTCGTGGTCGGTGACGTGGTGGAGGTGGATGCGCACCAGGGGGGCTGCGGCGAGGTCGAAGCGACGCTCGAACTCGGCGTCCACGAAGGCGCGCAGCCGGGCCCGCTGCTCCTCGCGCGGCAGCCCGCGCAGGTCCGTGTAGCCGACGGGCAGGTGGGCGCTGCGGTGGACGAGCTGGAGGGGCTCGCGGTAGGAGACGAGGTCGACGGAGGTGCGCAGGATGGGGTGTCCGGCGACCATCGCGTCCACGGCGGCCTGAAAGGCGTCGAGGTCGAGGCCCTCGGGGACGGTGATCTTCAGGTCCGTGACGTTGTGGTAGGCGCCGCGCCGGGGGTCGGCGAGCATCTCGTGCAGCATCCCCGCCTGGAGCATGGTGAGCGGGTAGGCGTCGGCGAGTTGCTCGGGCAGGCGGTCGGCGTCGGCGGGGTCGAGCTGGGAGAAGGGGGCCACCGGGTCCGGGGTGTCCCCGGCGTTGCGGACCAGCGTGGCGAGGGCGGCCAGGGTGCGGGAGCGGAAGACGTCCGCGACGGTGAACCCCAGCCCGGCGAGACGGCCGAGGCCGACCAGGCGCAACGCCAGAATGGAGTCGCCGCCCAGGTCGAAGAAGTTGTCGGTGCGGCTGACGTGCTCGACGCCGAGGACCTGGCTCCACACGCCGGCCAGGGCCTGCTCGGCCGGTCCCCGGGGCGGCACGTGTGCGCGCTGTCCGGCCCGGTCCGGCCGCACGGAGGCGAGCGCGGCGCGGTCCACCTTGCCGTTGGCCGTCAGGGGCAGCCGGTCGTGGCGGACGAACAGCGCCGGGACCATGTAGTCAGGCAGGGTGAGCCGGAGTCCCTCGCGCAGTGCGGGCGGGTCGAGGGGGCGCCCCTCGGGTGTGACGACGTGGGCGGCCAGCCGGGCGGTGTCGCCGTCGCGGCGGGCGACCACGGCCGCGTCCCTGACGCCGGGCAGGACGCGCAGGGCGGTCTCGATCTCGCCCGGCTCGATGCGGTAGCCGCGGATCTTCACCTGGTGGTCGGCGCGGCCGACGTAGCCGAGCCGGCCGTCGGGCAGCACCCGGACCAGGTCGCCCGTGCGGTACATACGGGTGCCGGGCGCGCCGAAGGGGTCGTCGAGGAAGCGTTCGGCGGTCAGTTCGCTCCGGTTGCGGTAGCCGCGGGCGACGCCGCCGCCGGAGACGTACAGCTCGCCGATGCTGCCGGGCGGGACGAGCCGGCCCCAGGGGTCGAGGACGTAGCCGTGCTGTCCGGCGAGCGGGCGCCCGATGGGCGAGCGTGTGGCGCCGTCGACGTCGTGCTCGGTGATGGTGCGGATGGTGACGTGGACGGTGGTCTCGGTGATGCCGTACATGTTGACCAGCGCGGGCCGCGGTCCCGGGGTGGTGAACCAGTCCCGGTAGTCGCGCACGTCGAAGGCGTCGCCGCCGAAGACGACGGTGCGCAGGGCGAGGCCGGTGAAGTCGGCGCCGGTGTCCCTCAGGTGGGCGCGCAGTCCCTTGAAGGCCGCCGGTGTCTGGTTGAGGACGGTGACGTGGTCCTCGCGCAGCACCCGGTGCACGGCGGCCGGATCGCGGGCCTCCTCCGCGGTGAGGACGACGACGCGTCCGCCGCTGGTGAGCGGCGCCCACAACTCCCAGACGGAGAAGTCGAAGGCGGGCGAGTGCATCAGCGTCCAGACGTCGGCGGGCCCGAAGTCGAAGTGCCGGTCGGCGGCGCCCAGCAGCCAGGCCAGGTTGCCGTGGGTGATCTCGACGCCCTTGGGCCGGCCGGTGGAGCCGGAGGTGTAGATGACGTAGGCGAGGTCGTCGGGATCCGGGAGGATGTCGCCGCTCTGCTCCGGTGCACGGTCGTCGTCCGCGTCCAGCACGATCACCCGCACGGGCAGATCGTCGACGGTGGCGCGGGTGGCGGTGTCCGTGACGATCCAGTCGACGCCGGCGTCGGTGACGCTGAACTCGCGGCGGGCCTTGGGGTGGGAGGGGTCCAGGGGCAGGTAGGCGGCACCGGCTCGCCACACCGCGAGCAGGGCCACGGCCAGGTCGGGGGTGCGGTCGAGGCAGACGCCGACGAGCGAGCCGCGGGTGATGCCGGCGGCGCGCAGCCTGCGGGCCAGCGCGGACGCCTCGGCATCGAGCTGCGCGTAGGTCAGGGCGCGTCCCGATCCGCTGACCGCGAGCGCGTGGGGCGTGGCGGCGATGTGGTCGGTGAGGCGGTCGGGGGCGGTGCGCGGGGCGGGGCAGGCGTCGTCGTGGCCGGCGCGGGCGGGCCCGTCGGGCCCGAGCAGATGGGCGCGTTCGGCGGGGGTGAGGGGGTCGACGGCGCTGAGCGGGGTGTCGGGCCCGGCGCAGAACGCCTCCAGCAGGGCCACGGTGTGCCGGGCGAGGGCGGCGACGGTCGTCTCCTCGAACAGGTCGGGGCGGTAGACGAACACCAGGTCGGTGCGTCCGTCGCCGTCGCGCAGATCGAGGGTGAGGTCGAACTTCGCGGTGGTCAGGTCGATCGGGTACGGCACCCCCCGGATCCCGCCCAGGCTGATGCCGGACGCTCCGGTCTCGGTGTGCGTGTAGAGGACCTGGGTGAGCGGGTTGCGAGTGAGGTCGCGTTCGGGACTGAGCGCGTCGACGACCTCCTCGAACGGCACCGACTGGTGCGAGAACGCCTCCAGGACCGTCTCCCGGGTGCGGGCGAGCAGCACGGCCGGGGTCGGGTCGTCGCTGAAGTCGCCGCGCAGTACCAGGGTGTTGACGAAGAAGCCGACGAGCTGCTCGGTCTCGGCCCGCTCCCGGTTGGCGACGACGGTGGCGACGGCGATGTCGTGCTGCCCGCTGTGGAAGGCCAGCGCGGCCTGGAACGCGGCCAGCACCGTCATGTAGGGCGTGGTGCCGGCGCTCCGGCCCAGCGCGGCGAGTGCGGCGGTCAGCGCGGGCGGCAGGGTGACGCGGTGCGCCGCCCCGAGACGGCTGGGCGTGTCGGGGCGGGGATGGTCCGTGGGCAGCTCCAGCGGAGCGAGTCCGGCGAGCCGGGTGCGCCAGTGGTCGAGCGCGGCCGACCGGTCGGCGTCGCACTGCCAGATCGCGTAGTCGGTGTAGTCCAGGGGCAGTTCGGGCAGCCGGTGGCCGCGTCCCTCCGTTCTGGCCCGGTACAGCTCGGTCAGGTCGCGGACGAGGAGGTCGAGGGACCAGCCGTCGGAGACGATGTGGTGCATGCCGAGCACCAGCACGTGGTCGTCGTCGGCCGCGCGCACGAGGGTGGCCCGGAAGGCGGGTTCACGAGCCAGGTCGAACGGGCGTACGGCGACGGCGTGCACGGCCGCGGTCAGGAGCCGTTCCCGCTCCTCGCCGGACGGCGCGGACGCCTCGGTCACGTCCAGGACCGCGGCGTCGGCGGTCAGCACGCGCTGGCAGGGGACGCCCTCGTGCTCGGGGAAGACCACGCGCAGCTGCTCGTGCCGGGCGACCAGGTCCGCGACGGCCGCGCGCAGGGCGGGCACGTCCAGCGGGCCGGTGAACCGCCAGGCCGCGGGGAGCAGATAGGTGGGCGCGCCGGGGTCGAGCCGGTCCAGGAAGTAGAGGCGCTGCTGTGCGGCGGACAGCGGGATCCGGTCCGGGCGGGGCCGTACCCGGGCCGGCCCGTCGTCCCGGTTGCCGGACCGGCCGCTCAGCCGCTGCTCCAGCAGGCGCCGGGCGGCCGGGGACAGGCCGCCGCCCACGGCGAGCGGGCCGGGACGCACGTCGGACGTGGTCATGGGGCACTCCGATCTCAGGTCTGGGAAAGGGAAGTCGATGAGCGGCGGGCGTGCCGCCGGGCGCTCAGAGGTCGGCCGTGAGGGAGAGCTCGATCTCGTCGTCGCTCATCTGCGAGATCAGCTCCAGCAGCCGGCGCTCCACCTCGGCCGCGAGCCGCTCGACGGTGGGGTGCTCGAACAGGTCCCGGACCTGGAGCGGGCAGTCGAAGGCCGTCCGCAGCCGGGAGGCGACCGACACGGCGCGCAGCGAGTGCCCGCCCAGGGCGAAGAAGTCGTCGTGGACGCCGACCCGGGGCAGGTCAAGCACCTCGCACCAGATCTGCGCGACGACGGTCTCGGCCGGGGTGCGCGGCGCCACAAAGGCGTGCGGCGCGCGGGTGCGCGGCTCGGGCAGCGCGGCCGTGTCCAGCTTTCCCTGCACGGTCAGCGGCAGGGTGTCCAGCAGGACGAAGGCCGACGGAACCAGGTAGTGGGGCAGATGAGCCCGGCAATGGGACTCCAGCGCCTGCTCCGACAGTCCGCTGCCCGCGGCGTAGCCGACGAGGGCCATCTCCCCCCGCACCGTTCGGGCCACGACGGCCGCGCCCCGCACTCCGGGGTGCCCGCGCAGCACGGCCTCGGCCTCAGCGGGTTCCACGCGGAATCCGCGGATCTTGACCTGGTCGTCGTTGCGGCCGAGGAACTCCAGTTCACCGCAGGGCAGTCGGCGTACCACGTCGCCGGTGCGGTAGAGGCGGGAGCCGCTGCCGCCGAACGGGTCGGGCACGAAGCGTTCGGCCGTCAGTGCGGGCCGGCCCAGATAGCCGCGGGCCACTTCCTCTCCGCCCACGAGGAGTTCACCGGGCACACCCTCCGGGGTCAGGTCCCCCCGGGGGTCGACCACGTAGGTGCGGCGGCCGCCCAGCGCCCGGCCGATGGGTACCCGGCCGGGCGGTACGGTGTCGACGGTGTACGCGGTGGCGGAGATCACCGTCTCGGTGGGTCCGTAGGTGTTGATCACCGGCACCTCGGGCAGGTGCGCGAACCACCGCGCCAGGGGGTCGGCGGGCAGTGCCTCTCCCCCGGTCACCAGCAGCCGCAGCGAGGCCAGTCGGGGTGCCAGCGTGTCGAGACTCGCCACCAGCTCCGCCCAGTAGGACGGGGTCAGTTCCATGACGGTCACCCGCTCGTCGGCGACCCGGGCGGCGAGTTCCTCGGGCGCCCAGATCTCGTCGGGGCGCACCAGTACGGTCGCCCCGGTGCTCAGGGCCGGCAGGATCTGCTCCAAAGAGGCGTCGAAGGACGTGGAGGCGAAGGTGAGCACCCGGTCCCGCTCGGTCAGGCCGAACCTTTCGCGGGCGGCGGCCACATGGGCGTCCAGGGCGTGGTGTTCGACGCCGACGGCCTTGGGGCGGCCGGTGGAGCCCGAGGTGAAGATGACGTAGGCGAGGTCGCCGGGGTGGGGCGTGTGGCGGGGGGCGCCGGGCACGGGGCGGACGTCGTCGACGGCGACGGCGGCGGCGAGCGCGGTGACCGTGTCACGGGTGCGCGCGTCGCACACGACGTGCCGCACCGCGGCCTCCTGGAGCATGTGCCGCAGGCGTTCGGCGGGAAGTCGCGGATCGAGCGGAACGTACACGCCGCCCGCCCGCCAGACGGCGAGCATCGCGGCGACGGACCACACCCCGCGGCCGACGCACACGCCCACGGCGTCGCCCGGAACGACTCCCGAGCGGGCCAGGGCGTCGGACAGTCCGCCGGTCAGCGCGTCGAGGCGGGCGTAGTCGACGGCGGTGCCCTCGCAGACGACGGCCGTGGCCTCCGGCCGGCCCGCCACCCGGAACGGGGCGGCGGGCGCCGTCCGCCGCCCGGCGGTCGCGACCAGGTGGCGCCGCTCGTCCGGCGAGATCAGCGGCGCCTCGTCGAGCCGCGTGCCGGGGTCGGCGAGCAGCGTCTCCAGCAGCCGGCCGACGTGGTGGGCGAACCGGGTGGCGGTGTCCGGTTCGAACAGGTCGGTGGCGTACTCGACGTTCAGCGCGAACCGGCCGGGCCGGACGACGAAGGTGGCGGTCAGGTCGAACTTGGCCGATCCCCACGGCAGCGAGACGCCGGTGGTGTCGAGGCCGGGCAGCGCGGAGCCTCCCGTGGAGGCGTCCTGCACATCGACCATGACCTGGAACAACGGGTTGCGGGACAGGTCGCGTTCGGGACGCAGCCGTTCGACCACCCGCTCGAACGGAACCTCCTGGTGGTCGAAGGCGCCCAGCACGGTGTCCCGTACCCGGTCGACGAGGGCGGCGAGGGTCGGCCGCCCGGACAGGTCCGTGCGCAGCACGAGGGTGTTGACGAAGAAACCGACGAGCGGCTCCAGTTCGACTCGTCCGCGGCCCGCGACGGGTGTGCCCACGCACACGTCGGTCTGTCCGGACCAGCGGGCCAGGACCGCCTGCGCGGCGGCCAGCAGCACCATGAAGCGGGTCGTGCCGCGCTCGCGGGCGAAGGCGTCCACGCGGTCGACGAGACCGGCGGGCAGATCGACCTCGACGGCGCCGCCCCGGCCGGTGAACACCGCGGGCCGGGGCCGGTCCGTCGGAACATCCAGCGCGGGAGCCGCCTGCAACGTGCTCTCCCAGTAGTCGAGTTGCCGGTCCAGTACGCCGCTGTCGGCGCGCTCGCGCTGCCACACGGCGAAGTCGCCGTACTGGACCGGCAGGGGTGGAAGCTGAGCACGGCCGCCGGCCAGCCGGGCCCGGTAGTGGTGGCCGAGCTCGTCCAGCAGCACGCCCTTGGACCAGCCGTCGGTGACCGCGTGGTGCAGGGCGAGCAGGACGACGTGGTCGTCCTCGGCCAGCTCCCACACGCCGGACCGCAGCAGGGGTGGCCGGCCGAGGTCGAAGCGGCCGGTGGCGTGGGCCACGGCCATCCGCCGTACGGCGTCCAGGCGGGAGGACTCGTCCGGGTCCTCGGCCGCCCGTTCCCACCGAAGCGGGACCTGCATCGGGTCGCAGACCTGCTGCACGGGGCGACCGTCGGACTCCAGCAGCGCCGTGCGCAGCACCTCGTGCCGCTCGACCAGGTCGTCCAGCGCCTGTTGCCAGGCGGTGCGGTCGAGGCCACCGCGGACCCGCCAGCAGTACCACAGCAGGTAGGAGTCACCCCGGTCGGAGGTGCGGTCGAGGAACCACAGGCGTTCCTGGGCGAAGGACAGCGGCAGCGGCCGGCTGCGGTCGACCGGTACCACCTCGCCGGCACCGGAGGCACGGGCGGCGGCCACGCGGGGGGCGAAGCCCCGGACGGTGGGGTTCTCGAACACGGTGCGCAGTTCGATCTCGCGGCCCAGGCGCTGGGCGATGCGCGAGACCGCCATGGTGGCGAGCAGGGAGTGGCCGCCGAGGTCGAAGAAGCCGTCGTCGATGCCGATCCGGTCCAGTCCGAGGACGTCGGCCCACACCTCGGCCACGATCCTTTCCGTCTCGTCGCGGGGCGCGGTGTGGGCCGAGCCGGCGGAACGGGCGTGCGCGGGGTCGGGCAGGGCGGAGCGGTCGAGCTTTCCGGAGACCCCCAGCGGGAGTGCCTCCAGGACGACGAACTCGGAGGGCACCGCGTAGTGCGGCAGGAAGCGGGCGCACCAGGCCCGCAGGCCGGCCCGGTCGGGTGCGGTGGGCGCGTCCGCAGCCGGTACGACGTAGCCGATCAGGCCCCGGCCGGTGGCGCGGTCGGGGCGGGCGGCGGCCGCGGAGACCAGCGGGCAGGCCCGCAGTACGGCCTCCACCTCGCCGAGTTCGATCCGGAAGCCGCGGATCTTGACCTGGTCGTCGCGGCGGCCGATGAAGTCCAGTTCTCCCCCGGGCGTCCAGCGGACGAGGTCACCGGTGCGGTAGAGGCGGCTGCCGGGTGGTCCGAAGGGATCGGGCACGAAGCGTTCGGCGGTCAGTGCGGGCCGTCGCAGATAGCCGCGGGCCACTTCCGCGCCGCCGATGAGGAGTTCACCGGCGGCACCGACCGGCACCGGCTCGTCGTCGGCGTCGACGACGTACACCCGGCGGTCGCCGAGGGGACGGCCGATGGGCACACTGCCTGCGGGCGGCTCGTCCGCGTCGTAGGTGGTGGCGGTGACCGTGGTCTCGGTGGGTCCGTAGGCGTTGCACACCCGCGCCCAGGGCACCGCGGCGCGCCAGGCGGCGAGGGCGTCGGGCGGTACGGCCTCGCCGCCGAGGACCAGCAGGCGCAGCGAGGACAGGGCGGCGGCCAGGCGCCGGTCGAGGGAGAGCGTCAGTTCGGACCAGTAGGTGGGCGGCACGTTGACGACGGTCAGGCAGTGGCGTTGCACGATCTCGGGCACCTGGGTGGGCAGCCACGGCTCGTCGGGGCGCATGACGACCATGGCGCCCGCCCCGAGAGCGGGCAGTACCTGGTCGAGGGAGGCGTCGAAGGAGAAGGAGGCGAAGGCCAGCACCCGGTCCGCGGCGGTGATGGCGAGCCGTTCCCGGGCGGCGGCCACGTGGGAGGCGAGGGCGGCGTGTTCGACGCCCACCGCCTTGGGGCGGCCGGTCGACCCGGAGGTGAAGATCACATGCGCGAGTTCACGGGGGTGCGGCCGGTGCCGCGGGCCGTCGGCGTCCGGGGAGACCGTGGTGACGTCGACGGTGACCGGCGCGAGCCTGGTGGCGGCGGCCGCCGTCGCCGGGTCGGTGACCACGCAGGCGAGGCGGGCCTCCTCGGCCATGAACCGCAGTCGTTCGACGGGCAGTTCGGGGTCGAGCGGCACGTATGCGCCGCCGGCCCGCCAGACACCTTCGATGGCGGCGACGGACCACGGTCCGCGGCGCAGCAGTACGCCCACCGGGCTGCCCGCACCGACGCCGGCGTCGCGCAGGGCCACGGCGAGGCCGCCGGTCATGGCGTCCAGTTCCGCGTAGCTGGCACGGTCCGCCCCGCACACCAGCGCGGTCGCCTCGGGCTCGCCGGAGAAGGCGACGGGCGGCGGCGGGCCGGCCGGGCGGTCGGGAGCGTGGTGCCATTCGGGGCGGGGGCGGGCACCCCCGCCGGGAAGGACCGGCAGCGCGCGCAGCAGCCGGCGCACGGGGGTGTCGGGGTCCGCGAGAACGGCCCGCAGCAGGGCGACGTAGGCGCGGGCGAACGCGCGCATCGTGGCGGCGTCGAAGAGCGCGGTGGCGTACTGCAGGAGTGCGGCGATGCTGCCGTCGGCGCGCAGGGTCAGATCGAGGAAGACGTCCAACGAGGTCTCGTTCAGCGGCATGTCGACGAGCGTCACGTCGAGGCCGGGCATCCGCACCGGGCGGATCGGAGCGTTGAGCAGGGTGAACGACGCCTGCGCGAGCGGGTGCCGGGACAGGTCGCGGGAGCCGCCGAGCGCACCGACCACGAGGTCGAAGGGCGCCTCCGCGTGCGCCAGGTCCACGGGTACGCGGTCGCGGACCCGGCCGAGGAGCTGGGCGAAACCGGGTCCTCCGGACAGGTCCGTGCGCAGCACGACGGTGTTGACCAGTGGGCCGATCAGGCGGCCCGCGTCCCGCTGGGCGCGATCGGCGAGTGTGCTGCACACGGCGACTTCGGTGCGGCCCGCCCAGTGGCCGAGAAGCGCCTGGTAGGCGGTGAGCAGGAGCATGTAGCGGGTGGCGCGGCGTGAACGGGCGAGGGCGTCGACATCGGCGACCAGATCGGCGGGCAGGTCGAAGCGGACGACGTCCCCGGCGCCGTCCCACACGCGCGGCCGGGGCCGGTCGGTGGGCAGGTCGAGCGGGGTGATGCCGGTGAGCCGCTCGCGCCAGTGGCCCAGAAGGCGCTCCAGCCGTTTGCCGGAGAGGCGTGCTGCCTGGGCGCGGGCCAGCTCGGAGTACTGCACGGCGGGGACGGCGACGTGCTCACCGCGGTATCCGGCGGCGAGTTCGTCCAGCAGGATGCCCCACGACCAGCCGTCGACGGCGATGTGGTGCACCTCGACCAGCAGCAGATGCTCGTCGGGAGCCACGCAGGCGAGCACGGCACGGATCGGGTGCTGTGTGGCGAGGTCGACGCGGCGCCCGAGATACCGGGCGAAGAGGTCGTCCGGGCCGGTCGCCTCGGCGTGCTCCAGCACGGTGGCGGCGGGGGTGTCGACGACCGGGACCGGCTCACCGTCGACGGCGGTGAAACGGGTACGGAGCACCTCGTGCCGTGCCACGATTCCGGAGAGAGACCGTTCCAGCCGGTTCACGTCCAGATCCCCCCGCAGCCGCAGGACCAGCGGGAGCATCGATCCGGTGGAGGATCCCGCCAACTGGTCCAGGAACCACAGCCGGCGCTGCGCGAAGGATGCCGTGCGGGTGTCGACGTCGTTCGGTGCCCCCTCCGGGGCGGGGCCTGCTGTCACTGTGAGCCTCCAAGCCGTGTTTTGCAGCAGACTGCCGCCGGCCTGGCGGGACCCATAGAGAAGAAGACGCAGCACCGCGAGCAGACCGGACTGCCGGACCGGCCCACTTCACCGGCGAGGGCCTCGGCCGCGTCCGCATCGCCACCGGACCGGCGCCGGCCTGGGAGATGCCGTTGAGCCTCCATGCTCTCTCCGGGCAGGCCGACCGCCCTGTGTCCGGGCGGTGGCGCGCCACGACACTCCGCTCGCCGGCCCCGTCCGCACGCACGCTCCTGCGCCTGGCCCCTCCACGCGGCTACTCCCCGGACTTCCTCACCCCGGCCGCCGGATCCGATATCGGCTGCTTCTGCGTCTGGACGGGGCAACCGGACCGGTACCCAGTGCCGGCTGTACCGCTGCCAGGAACGCAGCCTCTACAACTGGAACGGGTTCGGCTCCTGGGTCAGGCCCTGCGGGCGTCGATTCCAAGTAGGCGCAAGTACATGGCGTTGAGCGTGTCCACGGTGTTCTCGAAGCGCACCGGGTCGGTGATCCGGTGCCGCGCAAACTGCGCGAACATACCGAGAACGGCGTCGGCGACCGCTTCGGCGTCCGCCGCCGGATCGGCCTGCCCGGCAGCGGTGAGCCGCTCGACGTAGCGGATCACCCGCCGCCGCGGCCTCTCCTGGATCTCCGTCCAGATCGCTGCGATCGCGGGGTCGGCGAGGGCCTGGTGCTCGATGACCGTGAGCAGATCGAGGTGCTGGGCATAGGCCGCCAGGAAGGCGGCGCTGGACGCCCGGCCGAGGGCCACCGGGTCGTTCTCGTCGACGCCGGGCACCTCGTGTGCGGCGAGGAACTCGTCGCGCACCGCCGAGGCCACGGCATGGAAGATGTCCGCCTTGGAGGTGAAGTACAAGTAGAACGATGCGCGTGAGACATGCGCCGCCTGGGTGATGTCGGCGA
This sequence comes from Streptomyces caeni, assembly GCF_042678285.1. NCBI lineage: Bacteria > Bacillati > Actinomycetota > Actinomycetes > Kitasatosporales > Streptomycetaceae > Streptomyces > Streptomyces caeni. The sequence continues at coordinate 201,184 of NZ_JBHUDX010000030.1, read as the reverse complement.
TGGTGGCCGGTGTGTACCCGTTCGCGGCGAAGACGTCTTCCGCGCAGCTCAGGAGCCGGGTGCGGGTTTCGTGGTCCTTTCCCTCCCGTGAGGTGCGCGCCCGTGCCCAGGCTGCTTCGCCGGCTTCCTTGGTCATGACGGGCTGTGCCCGCGTTCGTCGAGGATCTGCTTGCGCAGCTTGTATTTCTCGATCTTGTTGGTCGGGGTGCGGGGTAGGTCCTTCACGATGCGTACGATACGTGGCCGCATGTACTTGGGCATCGCCGTGCGCGCATGGTCGTGCACGTCCTGGACGGTGAGCCGGGTGCCTTCGGCCGGGACGACGAAGGCGACGACGTCGTCCTCGTCGCCCTCCTCGGACGGGACTGCGAAGACGGCGCAGTACCGGACCCCGGAGAGCTGGTTGATCATGTCTTCGACCTGGTAGGACGAGAGGTTCTCGCCGCGGACCCGCATGCGGTCGCCGAGCCGGTCCACGAAGTAGAGCATGCCGTCCCCGCCGCGCACCGCGGCATCTCCGGTGTGCAGCCACAGGTTGCGCCACGCGGTGACCGTCGCTTCCGGCTTGCCCAGGTACTCGATCATCGTCAGGCCGGGCAGCCGGGGTCGGATCGCCAGTTGTCCGGGCTCCTCGACACGGCATTCGCGATCGTGTTCGTCGAGGACCGCGACCTCGCAGAACGGTGTGGGCAGGCCCATGAACCCCTTGCGGGTGACAGAGTCGGCGTCCAGGACCGGCTGTCCGCGCAGTGCCGCCACCTCTTTGACCTCGGTGTGTGAGAGGCCGCGATAGAGGTGGGCCGGGGTTCCCTGCCCCTCTGCGGTCTCCTCGACGAACGCGCTCAGCGCGGCACCGGATTCCGTCTGTCCGAATCCGGCGAAGACGAAGTCGAAGCCGAATCGGCGCGCGACCTCGGCATGATGAAGCGGGAGGGGCTGCAGGTAGACCTTGTTGAGGGTGTTCGCGCGGTCGTCGGCGGTGGGTTCCCGCTGCATCAGCCAGGGGATCATCACGTCGAGCAGGATCGCGGTCGTGGCGCCGCGTGAGGAGATCCGTCTCCAGAAGTCATGGGGACTGAATCGGTCCCAGACCGCCACCTCGCATCCCGTCCATGCCGCTCGCGCGACGTTCGCGATCGCGCCGCCCACGTGGTACATGGGCAGGTCGCTGTAGATGACGTCGTCGGCGGTCAGCGGCATCCGCAGACCGAAGGTGTACTGGGCCATCCACCGGTAGGGCTGCACCACGCCCTTGGCCGGTCCGGTGGTTCCCGACGTGTACACGATGTTGGCCGGGTCGTCGAAGCCGACCTGGATGTCGGGGCGCTTCGCCTCGGCGGTCAGCGACGCCCAGTCGAGTGTGTGCAGGCGTGGATGGGGCGCCGGGACGTCGGCGACATGGTCATGGGCGTTCGGGGGCGGTGCGTACACCACCAGCAGTGGCGGTGCCTGCAGTTGGCCGGCCACGTCGTTGACCGCGGGAAGCAGCCGGGTGTCGGTGACGAGCAGCGAGGGTGCGGTGTCGTCGAGCTGGTAGGCCAGAAGCCGGCCGCTGAAGCCGAAGTTCACGGGGCAGTAGACGGCTCCGGCCTTCCAGATGCCGAACATCAGCAGAGCGGCGACGTACGAGTTCGTGGTCAGTACGCTGACGCGGTCCCCCTTGGCGATGCCGTTCGCGGCGAGGTTGCCGGCGATGTGATCGCTGAGCCGGCCGAATTCGGCGTAGGTATGGGTGATCCGGTCCTCGCCGTAGTGGAAGAACACTCGGTCTGCGCGCGTGCGGGCCCAGTGGTCGAGGCGCTCGGTGATGATGTCGCCGTCGGCCTGCAGGAGGGCGAGCAGGGCGTCGTTGTCCACCGTGATTCCTTCCGTGGGGATGTCAGGGGCGGGTGCCGAACGCGGGCCGGCCGAGAAGCGTGGGGATCAGCCGGTATGCGTCGCGCACCCAGTCGCACAACAGCGGCCGGCTGTCCCGGGGGTCGATGACGTCCTGGACGCCGAACTGCTCCGCGGTACGGAACGGTGACCCCAGGTCGGCGAGTTCGTTGCGCAGGCGGTCGGCTTCGGCGGCCGGGTCGGCGGCGGCCTCGATCTGTGCGCGGAAGGCGGCCTCGACACCGCCCTGCACGGGCAGCGACCCCCAGTCGCCGGACGGCCAGGCCCAGCTGCGCATGGCACGGTGGCGGTTGACGATACCGGCGCCGCCGACGCCGTAGACGCGGCGCACGATGAGTTCGGCCTGCGGTACCCGGGCCTGGTAGACGGCGCTGATGGCGCGTGCGCCGTGCCGGATGGTGCCTCGCCGTTCGGCGGCCGGTCCGATGGTCATGCCCGCTTGGTCGGTGAGGCTCACGACCGGCAGGTGGAAGGTCTCGCACAGGTCGACCAGGCGCGTGATCGCGAGCGCGCCCTCGACCGACATGGTCGCGCCTTGGAAGGGGTCGGCCGCGATCACGCCGACCGGATGGCCGTCGAGGCGGGCCAGTGCGGTGACGGTGCCACCGCCGTATTCGGCGTACGTGAACACCGAGCCGGCATCGAAGATCGCGTCGAGGACCGGTCCGATGGCGTAGGGGCGGCGCTTGTTGTGCGGAATCGCCGACAGCAGGAAGTCCTCGCGGCGATCGACCGGGTCGGTCCCCGGCACCACGGGAGGGCCCTCGTACACGCTCGTGGGGAGATACGACAGGAAGGCCCTGATCACCTCGAACGCGGCGTCCTCGGACTCGACGATCCGCTCGACGGCTCCGCTGGAGCGGTGCATCTCGGATCCACCGAGTTCGTCCTTGGTGAGGATCTCACCGGTGGCACTGCGCACCAGGGGCGGCCCGGCCGTGAAGAGCTGACCGACGCCGTCGACCATGACCGCCAGATGGGACATGACCAGCCGTGCCGCGCCCAGACCGACCGTCGGCCCGAGGCAGGCGGCCGCGACCGGGACCACCGACAGACTGTCGACCACCGCGTCCCAGGCGGGGTTGATCGGGACATAGGTGTAGCCGGCGTCGAGGGCCATCTTCACGCTCCCGCCCCCGCTCTGACCGTCCAGCAGCCGGACCATCGGCAGCCGCATCTGATGGGCGTACTGCTCGAGGTAGATCTGCTTGGCGTGGATCGCCGCGTCGCCGGCACCGGCGCGCACCGTGAAGTCGTCGACACCGAGCACGACCTTGCGCCCGTCGAGGTGCGCGGTGCCCGCGATGAAGTTGGTCGGGGACACCGACACGGCAGCGCCGCGCGCGTCGCGGACCGCGAAGCCGGCCAGTGCGCCGATCTCGGCGAAGGTCCCGGGGTCGGCCAGCGCGGCGATCCGCTCCCGGGCGGTCATGCGGCCGGTGCCGTGTTGGCGGGCGATCTTCTCCGGGCCGCCCAGGGCGCGGGCGAAAGCCTCGCGCCGCGCGATCTCCCCGACCTCCGCCGACCAGTCCTCGTCCATGTCCTGTTCGGCGGTCCGGGACCGGCCCGGAGCGGGGCGTGCGGGAGGTGTCGTCCCGTCGGCGGCGGCCTGGACGAGCACGAGCGGTGTGCCCGTCTCCACGACGTCGCCGGGAGCGGCCAGGAGCCGCAGCACGTGCAGGTGCCTGTCCGCACGGAGCACGTGCTCCATCTTCATCGCTTCAAGCACGAGCAGCGGGGCCGCGGCGGGCACGGCCGTACCGGCCTCTGCGGAGACGGAGACGACCACGCCGGGCATGGGTGCACACACCGCCTCGGCTCCCTCGGGTATGACCGGTGACGCGTTGTGCGTGGCCGGTCCGGCCGGTGCCGCATCGGTCCGGTCCGCGGGGAACAGGGCGGAGGACAGGGAATGGGAGGCGAGGTCGGTGAGACGGGCCGGAAGGTAGGAGGTGTCCCACTTGCCGGTCAGGAAGCCGGGGTCGGTGAGGATCGCATGCAGCAGCGTCCGGTTCGTCGCGACACCGTCGATGCCGAACTCGGTGACCGCCATGGCGGCGCGGTGTGCTGCGTCGTGGAAGTCGTCCCCGACGGCGACGATCTTGGCGAGGAGAGGGTCGTATCGCGGGCCGACCGTCCACCCGGCATAACCGGCGGTGTCGACGCGCACCCCTGGGCCGGAGGGCAGGGTGAAGCCGGTGATCGTGCCCGTCGCGGGGTGTGGCTCACCGGAGTGGTCCAGCCTCTCCGCATTGAGGCGGGCCTGTACGGCGAAACCGCGGGCGGCCGGGGGTTCGGCCAGTCCGCAGTCGGACAGACGGGCCCCCTGAGCGAGCCGGATCTGGGTGCTCACCAGGTCGACCCCGGTGATCGCTTCGGTGATCGTGTGCTCGACCTGCAGGCGCGGGTTGGCCTCCATGAACCAGAACGCGTCACCGTCGACGAGGAACTCGAAAGTGCCGATGCCGTGGTAGCCCGCGGTGGCCGCCAGACGCGTCGCGGCGGAGATGATCTGTTGCCGTGTGTACGGGGCGAGCGAGGGGCTCGGAGCGACCTCGATCAGTTTCTGGTGGCGGCGCTGGATGCTGCAGTCGCGTTCCCACAGGTGGGTGACGGCACCGTGGATGTCAGCGGCCACCTGCACCTCGATGTGCCGGGCGGTGGGCAGCAGTTCTTCCACATAGAGCGCGCCGTCGCCGAAGGCGGTGCGGGCCTCCGAGGCACAGCGGGCGAACACGTCCTCGAGGTGTGCGGCGTCATGCACCTCGCGCATGCCCCGGCCGCCGCCGCCCGACACCGCCTTGACCATCATCGGGCCGTGTGCCTCGAAGAAGGCGCGCGCCTCCTCGGCCGTGACGGGCCCCGACGATCCCGGCGGCACCGGAATCCCAGCCTGTTCGGCGGCGCGGCGGGCCGTCACCTTGTTGCCGAACTCCGCGAGCACCTCGGACCGGGGCCCGATGAACGTGATCCCGGCCTGCTCACACGCCCGCGCGAAATCGGCGTTCTCGCTCAGGAAGCCGTATCCGGGATGGACCAGATCGGCATCGCACGATGCCGCCGCCGCGACCACTGCCTCGATGTCCAGGTACGCGCCGGGACCCGTCCCGGCCAGCGGCAGGGCGAGGTCGGCGCGCATGACATGCAGGGCATGGGCGTCGTCCTGGGCGTGGATCGCGACCGCCGTATGCCCCAGGCGACGGATCGTCCGGGTGATCCGGACCGTGATCTCTCCCCGGTTCGCCACCAGGATCCTGGCCATGCCTCCCCCTTCGCTGACACTGACGTCATCGTCAGCGCCTTGTATAGCACGCCGCCGTGGAGTGCGTCACCGCCGCGGGGCGGCGGATCCCGCCGGCACTGTCGCCGGTCTCACGGCCGGGCACGACGCCGCACACCGGCGGCGAAGGGGCACGGGCGCGTACCGGGCGTCCGCTGCCTCCCCTACCGCCGGTCCTCGCGACAACAGCAGCCTGGAGGCTCGGCACGACGTGCTGACGTTCACCCGCCCCCCGATGACCGAGCCCGTGGACATCCTCGGACCGGTCTCCGCGCGGCTGACCGTCTCCACGGACACCGGTCATGCCGATGTCTTCAGCCGCCCGTGCGACGTGGATGCACAAGGCCGCTCCGTCAACATCTGCGACGGGCTGGGCCGGCTGCGGGCGGACGGGCAGGAACCGTCACGGATCACCGTGCCGATGAGCTCCACCGCCCACCGCTTCGCCGTCGGTCACCGCATACGCTGGCAGATCAGCAAAGGCGCCCATCCGCGCTACGCCCGCAATCCCGGCAACGGAACGTCTGCGGTGGACACCACCACCTTCACGCCCGTGCGCCTCACGCTCCATGCGGAATCGGCGCTGACGCTTGCGACGCATGCCCGCAGTTCCGGGCTCGGTCCTGAGGAAGGCGGCTGACGAGCCAAACCCGCAGCGAACGATCCACGGCACGGCGGCGTCGAGGACCAGGCCGGGCAAGCGGGCTGGTCCTCCCGATCCGCCGCCGCCGTGCACGGCGGCACACTGGACGTCAGGCCAGGGCGGCCTGAAACGCCTTCATACACGAGAAGCAGTGCCTGTCCGTCGGCTCGCGTCCACTGGGCTCCTCCTGCTTCTCCTTGTCCACCCCGCACAGGGTCGAGGTCTTGTCCGCCGTCAGGACATGCCATACCGGCTCCCCTGAGGGGTCTGTGCCACACCACATTTCATGCATCTTCCACTCCCTCCAGGTTGGTGGAGGCCCCTCCCATACGAGCACGGCTCACACGACGGCGACCCCTGGAGGCGGCCGAGCGGGTGACCTTCGGGCAGGCGGTCTTGCGATCCGGACGGTCGGGCCCGTCGTGCGAGCAGGCGCATGCGGGCAGGGGCAGGACTTCCAGGATGTCCGCGATCAGGGTTGCCGCGCGCACCGCGCCGAAGGAGAGCCGGGTGGACACCTCTTGGCCCAGCACGTTCCGGCGTGCCGTGGATCCCCACGGTGACGCTCGACTCCCACCAGGGCCGGTCCCGGCCGTCGGTATCGACCAGCCAGGACCGGGTCTCACGCGTCTCGCACAGGGCAGCTCCGCCGGGCCCGGCATGGCCCCGAGGCGGAACCGGCCGGGCTGGAGGTCCAGGGCAGCCGGCGGCAGTGCGTGCACCTTGCGGTCCTGGGGTGGGGCGCCCTCGACGAGCGGTCCGGGAGCGGGGTGGCGGGCATGGAGCCGGCCAACATCGCCCGTGTCCTGAGCGTGGTGTGCACCCCCCGGGGGTCGGGGGCATCACCTCGTACGGCGGCCCGGCGGCCACCGGACTGGAGCTGGTGATCGCGCCGTATCCCGAAGCTACGAGGCCCTGACGTCTGCTCCCAAAGCTGCCCGGGCACTCACCGCCGGATCCCGCAGGGAGGGATGCGCCGGGCGAACGCCTCCTCGTAGTTCTGCCACTGCTGAGGCCCTCTTGCCGGCAACGGCTGAATCGTGTGCCGTGGGCACCGGATGGAAAGTGGACCTCACGCTGTCAGTCGATGTTGGTCATTCCACCGTGTGCCTTGTCCGTCCGGCCGGGGTTGCCGCACTCTTTCGTGCGGCAACCCCGTTCACCTGGACGGATGGTTGTGGAGGGTTTCCGTGCCCCTTCAGCCTGCTGTTCCGCAGCGCTCCGTGTCGATCTCGGCCAGGGTGGTCTCGTTGTAGCGGGCCCCGTGTACCGTCGCGGCGTTCAGCACCTGTCCTGCCGCATCGACAGCCTCGCTGGGTACATCGAGGTCGAGGACCGACATGTTCTCCCGCAGGTGATCGACCGAACGAGTGCCGGGTATGGCAACGAGATGCCCGCCACGCGACAGCACCCACACGAGCGCCAGTTGGGTCAGCGTGCAGCCGGCGTCGCGGGCGATCCCCTCGAGCTGGGTGCGCAGGCCCAGGTTCGCAGGATAGTTCGCCGCGCCGAAGCGCGGCATGTTCCGCCGGATGTCCTTCTCCACCAGCGACGCGGGGTCGGGCGGCTCGGCCGTGAGAAAGCCACGGGCCAGCGGGCTGAAAGCCACCAGTGCGACGCCGAGTTCGGCGGCCGCGGCGAGTGTCCCCTGCTCGGGGTTGCGTGACCAGAGACTGTATTCGTTCTGCAGCGCGGCGATCGGGTGCACGGCGTGGGCCCGGCGCAGCGTCTCGGCAGACGCCTCGGAGAGCCCGAGCATGCGTACCTTCCCGGTCTCGACGAGCTCGGCCATCGCCCCGATGCTCTCCTCGACCGGGACCTGCCGGTCGACCCGGTGCAGGTAGTAGAGGTCGATGACGTCGGTGCGGAGCCGGGCCAGTGCCTCATCGGCGGTACGCCGGATGGTCTCGGGCCGGCCGTCGATGACGCGCTGGCCGTTGACGCCGGTCATCCCGCACTTGCTGGCCAGCACGATCCGGTCCCTGTGACCGGCGAGAGCGCGGCCGAGCAGCTCCTCGTTGGCGCCGAAGCCGTAGAGGGCGGCGGTGTCGAAGAGCGTGACGCCCTCTTCCAGAGCCGTGCGCAGCAGGTGCTCGGCGTCTTCCGGCGTGGGTGGGACGCCGTAGGCGTGGCTGAGGTTCATGCAGCCCAGCCCGACCGCCGGCACCTCGAAGGGACCGATCCGGCGCGGTGCGCGGCCCGGGCTCACCATCGGTGCCGTGGTCACGACTTCGAGGCAGCGGCGAGCTGCTCCTCGAGGGCCGCCAGCGTCCGGTAGCAGGGCATCACCTGGGCAATGGAGGCGTTCGGCTCGCGGCCCTCGCGGATGGCGGCGACGAATTCACGGTCCTGCAGCTCGATGCCGTCCATCGAGACGTCGACCCCGCTCACGTCGATCGGCTCGTCCTTGCCTGTGACCAGGTCGTCGTACCGCGCGATGTAGGTGCCGGTGTCGCCGATGTAGCGGAAGAACGTGCCAAGCGGCCCGTCGTTGTTGAACGACAGCGACAGGGTGCAGATGGCTCCGTTCTCCGCGCGCAGCTGGATCGACATGTCCATCGCGATGCCGAGCTCGGGATGGATCGGTCCCTGGACCGCGTTGGCCTGCACGATCGGTGACCCGGTCTGGTAGGCGAACAGGTCGACGGTGTGCGCGGCGTGGTGCCACAGCAGGTGGTCGGTCCAGGACCGCGGCCGGCCGAGGGCGTTGAGGTTCGTACGGCGGAAGAAGTACGTCTGCACGTCCATCTGCTGGATGGCGTACTCCCCAGCCTGAATCCGCTGCCGCACCCACTGGTGGCTGGGGTTGAAGCGCCGCGTGTGCCCCACCATCGCGACGAGCCCGGTGCGCTCCTGCGCCGCCAGGCACGCCTCGGCGTCGGCCAGCGAGTCGGCCAGCGGGATCTCGACCTGGACGTGCTTGCCCGCCTCGAGGCAGGCCATCGTCTGCGCGGCGTGCATCGGCGTGGGCGTCGCGAGGATCACGGCGTCGACGTCATCCATCGCCAGCACGTCGTCGAGGCTGGCGACGCCGCGGCCCACGCCCTGCTCTTCGGCGAACTTCTCGGCGCTCTCCAGGGTGCTGCTCACGACGGCGGTCACCTCGACGCCGTCGATCCGGCTGAGCGCGGCCGCGTGCTTGGCACCGAAGGCGCCGCCCCCGGCGAGGGCGATCCGGACGGTCTGTTCGTCAGTCATGTCACTCCTTCGCGGCGGGCGCCTCGGCCCGCGGGTGGTTCTCCAGGATGAGGTGGCCGACGGCGGTGTTGGACGCCGGCACATGGTAGAAGCGGTGCTTGACCTCGACCTCTCCGGACCCGTCGATGTCGCTCATCGCCCCGCGGGCGATCAGCCACATGACCAGCTCGATGCCCTCCGAGCCCGCCTCCTCGACGTACTCCAGGTGCGGCACCTGCGACAGGCCGACCGGGTCCTCGATCAGCTTGTCGAGGAAGGCGGTGTCCCACTCGCGGTTGATGAGGCCGGCGCGGGGGCCCTGCAGTTGGTGGCTCATCCCACCGGTACCCCATACCTGGACCTTCAGCGGCTTGCCGTAGGACTCGATCGCCTTGCGGAGCGACTGGCCGAGCTTGAAGCATCTGGCGCCCGAGGGCACGGGGTACTGCACCACGTTGACGTGGAACGGGATCACCTTGCACGGCCACGTCTCGACGTCCCCGAACATCAGGGAGAGCGGGACGGTCAGGCCGTGGTCGACGCTCATCTCGTTGACGAGGGTGAGGTCGAAGTCGTCCCTGATGAGCGAGTGCGCGATGTGCGCGGCCAGGTCGGGGTCACCCTCGATGCCCGGGACCGGCCTGGGTCCGTAGCCCTCGTCGGCTGTGGGGTAGGCTGCGCCGGTGCCCAGCACGAAGGACGGGATCAGCGACAGGTCGAACGCCGTCGCGTGGTCGTTGTAGACCAGGAAGATCACGTCCGGCAGGTTCTCCTTCTCCCACTGCTTGGAGAGCTCGTAGCCCTCGAAGACCGGTCTCCAGTAGGGCTCGTCGGTGTTGTGATGGTCCATTGCCGCGCCGATCGCCGGCACGTGCGAGGTGAAGACCGCGCCGGTGATCGTGGCGTGCTCGGTCGGCGGCGTCGGGTCGTCGTACGCCGCCTCGAGGACGGCGTGGTCGATCCGGTTGCCCGCTATGGAGCGGCCACCGTTGATCATCATGGCGCGGTACTCCTGCTCGGTCATGCCGGTCATCGAGCCCGCCATCTGCTGGAACGACAGCCCCAGCGTCGCGCCCCACTTGGAGAGGAAGTAGATGTTGCCGCCCTCGCGCATCGCGGCGTTGAGGTCGCGGTCGAGCAGCGCCTGCTTCTGCTCCTCCCGCAGCGGCCACTCGTCCATGTAGGCGCGCTCGTCGGCGAGGTAGCGCTCGCGGTTGCCCGCCTTCATCAGCGACATGCAGAACTGGTTGAGGTGGTACCCCTTGGCCGACTGCTCGGCGTCGAAGACGGTCGTCCCCGGGACCAGCTTGTAGGTCTTGTCCAGCGACATGGTGGGCCTCCAATCGTGCGTTGGGTCAGTCGGCGTCCGGCCAGTAGAGGCGCATCGGGTTGTCGACGAGGAGCTTGTGCCGCAGCTTCGGCGTCGGCGCGATGTGCGGGATGAAGTCGACGAGCAGGCCGTCGTCGGGCATGTGGTCGGTGAGGTTCGGGTGCGGCCAGTCGGTGCCCCACAGCACCCGGTCGGGGAACTCCTCGACCACGCGTCGGGCGAACGGGACGACGTCGAGATATGCCCGCTGCTCCTCGTCGAGGGCGGGTGGGCCGCTGACCGACAGACGCTCCGGGCAGGTCACCTTGCACCAGATATCGGGCCTCGCCCGCATGAAGTCCAGGAACGCCCCGAACTCCGGGCCGTGTGGATCCTTGGTCACGTCGGGGCGGCCCATGTGGTCGATGACCAGGGGCACCGGAATGGAGAGGAAGAAGTCGCGCAGGTCCGCGAGGTCGGCCGCCTCGAAGTAGATGACGACGTGCCAGCCGTACGGCGTGATCCGCTCGACGACGTCCCACAGGTCCTGCTGCGGCACCGTGTCGACGAGCCGCTTGACGAAGTTGAAGCGCACGCCGCGGACACCGGCCTCGTGCAGCTCGGCCAGCTCGGCGTCCGAGACGCCGGGCCGCACCGTCGCGACGCCCCGGGCCAGGCCCCCCGAGGCCCGCAGGGCGTCGACCATGGCGCTGTTGTCGGCGCCGTGGCAGGTCGCCTGGACCACGACGTTGCGGGCGAAGCCCAGATGGTCGCGCAGCTCGAAGAGCTGGTCCTTCGACGCGTCGCAGGGGGTGTACTTCCGCTCGGGGGCGAACGGGAACTCCGCCCCCGGGCCGAAGACGTGGCAGTGCGCGTCGACGGCGCCCTCGGGCGGCCGGAACTGCGGCCGGCTCGGACCGGCGTACCAGTCCAGCCAGCCGGGGGTCTTCTCGAAGATCGCTGTCATCCTCAGTCCTCGTAGCGCAGCCCGAGCTCGGCCAGCGGGCCGCGCATTCCGTACATGTCCAGGCCGAGCTCGCCCGCGCGGAACCGCGCGCGCTTGCTCTCCTCGTTGGCCTCGCGCTTGGCCGACGCCTCGGCAACCTCTGCGGCCCGCTCGCGCGGCACCACGACGACACCGTCGATGTCCGCCACGACCACGTCGCCGGGTCGGACCAGGGCGTTGCCGCAGACCACCGGCACGTTGACCGAGCCGAGCGTGGCCTTGACCGTGCCCTTGGCGTTGATCGCCCGTGAGAAGACCGGGAAGTCCATCTCCTCCAGGTCGGCCACGTCGCGCACGCCACCGTCGATGACCAGGCCCTTGCATCCCCGGGCGCGGAACGAGGTGGCGAGCAGCTCGCCGAAGAAGCCGTCCTCGCTCTCGGTCGTGCAGGCCGCGACCACGACGTCGCCTTCCCGGATCTGCCCGGCGGCGACGTGGAGCATCCAGTTGTCACCGGGCTGCAGCAGCACGGTCACCGCCGTACCGCACAGGCGGGCCTTCGGGTAGACCGGGCGCAGGTACGGGCGCATCAGCCCCACCCGGCCCATGGCCTCGTGGATCGTCGCCACGCCGAATGCCGACAGCGCCATGACCGCGTCGGCGTCGGCGCGGGTGATCGACGTGTGCACGACGCCGACCTCGGTGTGCTCCATGCCTTCTTCTCCTGGGGTCAGCGGCCGACCGCAGCGAGGCGGGCGGCGAGTCGGGGGTAGACGCGCAGGGCGTTGCCGCAGTAGATGCCGGCCCGCTCCTCATCGGAGAGGTTCGGGGTCGCCTCGACGTACCGCTTCGTGTCGTCGAAGTGGTGACCGGTGCGCGGGTCGATGTCACGTACCGCGCCGATCATCTCGCTGGCGAAGAGGATGGCCTGGCTGGGGATCACCTGGGTGAGCAGGTCGATCCCGGGCTGGTGGTAGACGCAGGTGTCGAAGAAGACGTTGTCCAACAGCGTCTCGGGGTCCGGCTTGCCCAGCGCCATCGCCAGCCCGCGGAACCGGCCCCAGTGGTAGGGCACCGCGCCGCCGCCGTGTGGGATCACGAAGCGCAGCGTCGGAAAGTCGGTGAACAGGTCGCCCTGGATCAGCTGCATGAACGCCGTACTGTCGGCGTTGAGGTAGTGGGCACCGGTGGTGTGGAACGCCGGGTTGCACGATGTACTGACGTGGATCATGGCGGGGATGTCGTAACCGACCATCGCCTCGTAGATCGGATACCAGCTGCGGTCGGTCAGCGGTGGAGCGGTCCACTTGCCGCCCGACGGGTCGGGGTTGATGTTGATCGTCACCGCGCCGAGCTCCTCGACCGCACGGCGCAGCTCGGGGAGGCAGGTCGCGGGATCGACGCCCGGCGACTGCGGCAGCATCGCGCCCATCGCGAACCGGTCGGGGTAGAGCGTGCTCACGCGGTGGACCAGGTCGTTGCAGATCCTCGCCCAGACCGAGGAGACCTCGAAGTCTCCGATGTGGTGGGCCATGAAACTGGCCCGCGGGGAGAAGATCGTCAGGTCGCTGCCGCGCTCGTCCATGAGCCGCAGCTGGTTCCTCTCGATCGCCTGGCGCAGGTCGTCGTCGGTGATGACCAGATCGTCGGGGTCGGGCGCGCTGCCGGGGTCGCCGACCGCCGCCACCTGCCTGTTCCGCCACTCCGCCAGCTGCGGCGGCGCGGTGGTGAAGTGACCGTGACAGTCGATGATCATGCGTTGTCTCCTGCTCGTCATCCGGGGTCAGCCCAGGGTGCTGGTGGGCCAGCCGGTGTACTGCTCGGCGAGGTAGGTGCGGCCGGCGCGCGTGCCCACCACGTTGTCGAGCTCGCCGAGCTGGCGCCGGAGGTCGAACGGCGTGCTGCCCGGCGCGGTGTGCAGCAACTGGGTCATCCAGTAGGAGAAGTTCTGCGCCCGCCAGACCCGCTGCAAGGCGCGCGGCTGGTAGTCGTCCAACGCGGCCTCACCCTCGCTGCCGAGCGCCCGCAGCAGGACACCGGCGAGCACCTTCACGTCGTGCAGCGCAAGGTTGAGCCCGCGGGCGCCCGTCGGCGGAACGGTGTGCGCGGCGTCGCCCGCGAGCGCCATCGAGCCCCGGCGCATCGGCTCCTGCACGAACGAGCGGAACCGCAGCACCGTCTTCTCGAAGATCGGCCCCTCCTTGAGCCGAAAGCCGTCCTCGCCGGCCACCCGAGCCTGGAGCGTCTCCCAGATGCGGTCGTCCGTCCAGGTGTCGACGGACTCGTCGGGGTCGCACTGGAAGTACATCCGCTGCACGGTCTCGGTGCGCTGGCTGACCAGCGCGAACCCGTGCTCGGAGTGGGCGTAGACAAGCTCCGGCGCGCTCATCGGCGCCTCGGTCATGATGCCGAACCAGGCGAAGGGATACTCCTTGGCGTAGCGCACCCGCCGGTCCTCGGGCACCAGATCGCGGCACATGCTGCGCGACCCGTCCGCACCGACCACGTACCGCGCCCGGATCTCGTGGCGCATCCCGTCGGTCGCTGTGCAACGGACCCGGGGGCTGTCGGTCGCGATGTCGAGGACCTCGGTGTCCTTGATGCCGAAGTGCACCGTGCCGCCGTCGCGGTCCCGGGCGTCGGCCAGGTCGATGAACACGTCGGTCTGCGGGTAGAGCCACACCGACTCGCCGACCAGCTCCTTGAAGTTGATGCGGTGCGGCCGGCCGCCGAATCGGAGCTCGACACCCTCGTGCTCATAGCCGTCGCGCAGGATCCGGTCGGAGACGCCGGTCTCGATCAGGTCCCGGGCCGCGTCGGCCTCAAGGATGCCGGCCCGCTGCGTGGTCTCGATCTCGTGCCGGGTGCGGGTGTCGATCGCGATCGTCTCGACCCCCGCGCGACCGAGAAGGTGCGCCAGCATCAGGCCGGCCGGACCGGCCCCGACGACGACTACTGGAACCGAGGTGACGGTGTCGATGGCGGCATCGGCCATGGCATCTCCCGAGTGGCTGCGAACGTCTCGAACACCCCGAACGCTCGCACCCGGGACCGCGGCCGATCAGTAGCGTTTCCGCCAGGCGGAAAGCCCGCTCGGACAGTCGGGCGGGCACGCGTGCCGAGCTCATCAGAGATCCGGTAGGCAGCCCTCAGGAGTGGCTCACGCAGCCCGCCGGGCGGACACCTGCTCAGACAGTCGCATGGGCACGCCTGCCGAGCTCATCAGAGATCCGGTAAGCAGCCCTCAGGAGTGGCTCACGCAGCCCGAGCGCACGGCTAGCGCTACGCGCCGCGATGACGATCCCCAGAGCAGCGCTCACGGGCCCGGTCCGGCCGGTCCGCACGGGTGCGGCCACCGCGACCGTGTCTTCCGAGAGCTGCCGGTCACTGACGAAGACCTGCTCGCGGCGAATACGATCCAGCTGTGCGCGCATCGTCTTCGGGTCGGTGACGGTGTGCGGGGTCCAGGCTCGCAGCGGCGATTCGAGGACCGCCTCTTGGATGTCCCGGGGCGCATGCGCCAACAGCACTCGGCCCATCCCGGTGGAGCCGATGGGGAACCGGGACCCGACCATCGTCACCAGCTCCACCGAGCGGTGCCCGGCGATCCGTTCGACGAAGACAAGTTCCGTGCCCTCGCGCACCGCGAGCTGAATGTTCTCATGGGTCGCCTCGTAGAGATCCTGCATGAACGGCAGAGCCACATCGCGCAGGATCTGGGTGCGGGGGCATCCTGAGGCAATCTCCCACAGCCGCAGCCCGACATGCCACGCCCCGTCCTCCCCGCGCTCAAGCGCTCCCCACCGTGCCAGTTCTGTGACCACTCGGTGCGTGGTACTCACGGCCAGGCCCGTGCGCTGAGCGATCTCGGACAGCGTTTGCGTCTGGCGCTCGCGACCGAATGTCGAGAGGACCTTGAGGGCTTTTCCAGCCGCCGTGCTGCGGGTTGTGCTCACGTGGTCAGTCTCGCAGACCGGCGTTTGAGCTGCCTTGTCGCGCGCCGTACCATCGGCCGGGCACAAGGAGGCGACGTGGACCGACAGATCTGTGGGCTGTCCTCGATGGCGACGCGGCTGATTCTGGCCGAACTTTCCGAACACATCCGACTCGCTCACGGGATTTTGGTGCGCTTCGAGTCAGCCGGGGGGGTCGAGATCGCGCGGCGGGTGCGCGAGGGCGCCGAGGCCGACTTGCTCGTGCTTGCCGATGGAGCATTGGCCGAGCTGGAGAGCGGAGGGTACCTCCTCAAGGGCACGGTGCGCCCGCTATGGGTCTCCCAAGTCGTTGCCGCCGTGCCGGCAGGATCACCAGTTCCGGCCCTCGGCTCAGAGTCCGACCTCCGAGCCGCTCTACTGGCTGCGAAGAGCATCGCCTACTCCACCGGACCCAGCGGTACGGCCCTCGTCGATCTGATCGCCCGGCTACGTCTCGCCGACACGCTCCGAAGCCGGCTTGTCCAAGCTCGACCGGGGGTGCCTGTCGGCAGCCTGCTCGCGTCCGGTGAGGCCGACCTGGCTTTTCAACAGCACAGCGAGCTGCTGGACCTGCCCGGCGTTGTCATCGCCGGCCCGCTGCCCGGCAACACCGCGATCAGCTCGACGTTCAGCGGAGGCGTACTGGCTTCTTCGACCCAGCCATGTCGTGCCTCCGAAGTTCTCAGTATTCTCGGCTCCGGCACGGGGTCGAAGACCGCCCGCGCCAGGGGCATGCGGGCCCCTCGGGCTCAGGACTGACTCCAGGCGACAACGCCGTGTGTCAGTGGTACTCGGTCTCCTGGGGATTCGACATACCCGTTGCGTTGCCGGGCGCCTCGGAGGGACGGACCGGGTCGGGGCCGGTACAGCAGGCATCGATGTCGGCCTGGTCGGCCTCACGACCTGGTCCGGCACCGGTGTGGGCGAGCTCCTCGCCGCCTGGGGCCTCCTCCGGCACGGCCTCACCGGCCGCCGGTCCGGCAGCGGGCTCGGCGGAACGGAGGTGGCCTGGTGCGGTCGACGAGGTGCGCGATCTCGTCGACCCTACGGACGAAGGTGGGGTCCGCGCGCGCTCCCGTCCAAAGTCCGGCCGGTGGACCCCGAGCGCGGTCGAGTGGTGGCACGGCGCGTCCGGACCGGAACAATCTGCGTCAACGGATACATGCCCGGCCCCGGCACCCCCTTCGGCGGCGTCCCCGCCGCCGTCCGCGTTGATCAGCAAGCAGCTCGCAGCCGGTAGGCGTGGCGGCCCTCTTCCTGCCACCGGCGGCGCAGGGCCGCGAACGCGGCCGTGTCGTGATCGGTGCCCACCACGACGAAGCCGGTGTTACGGCCGAGGTCGTAGATGCCGTACGGGATCGCGGTGCCCACCGCCTGGGAGGGGAAGTCGTGGTCGAGGACCTTGACCGGCGTGCCGGGCGGCGCCCACACCGCTCAGTGGCGTCCTCGACCAGGGTCGGCAGCGCCGCGCGCGGCCCCGGGTCCTTCACCGCCGCGGGTGGGCGGCCCGCGCCCGGACGGCGGATGCGGCCATCCGGCTCAGCGTCGTCCTCCAGCTCGGCCGGCCCCCGTGAGATGCAGCCGGCAAAGGCCCCTGCCGCCTCGGCGACGGCGGCGATCCCACCGTGACCGAGCTGCTGGGCCTTTGCCCCGTACAGCAGCCGACGCTGACGCTCGTTCAGGTGCGGCGACACCGCTTCCGGCTTCGCCCGCAGCGGACCGATCAGCTCATCGAAACGCCCTGTACCACATCGACGAACCGAAGTCCCGCAAGCAACCCGTAGATAATCGACGACCCTCACGGCGCGAGGGGATTGACACCACCGACGGTACTTCGACGCGATGGAGGCCGTCCTCGGCGCGGTCGGCGGCCGCCCGCACCGGGGCAAGATGCACACGCTCGACGCGCCCCGGCTGCGCGCCCGTTACCCGCGCTTCGGCGACTTCACGGCACTGCGTGACCGGCTCGACCCGGCCGGACCGTTCACCAGCGACCACCTGGACACCGTCCTGGGCGCCCCGCCCGCCGCGGACGGGAAGGGATGAGCCAGGTCCCTCGCGGGATCACGCCGCCCGGCTACCGGCGAGATCCTGACCTCGTACCAGGTGGAGGACGCCGCCGCCGTGCGGGCCGCCGGGGCCCGCACCCGCGAGGCCGCCAGCCCGGTGGAAGCGGCCCGGCTTCGCCGAGCGCAGGAAGCGGTCGACTGCGAGGAAGCACAGCATCGTGCGCCGCTCGGACGAGGCCGCCATGCAGCCCTAGGTCCTGTCTGGAGTTCGGATCAGGAGTTTGGTAGATCGCCTGCGCGCGGGGGCTTGTTCTTGATAGGCCGTCAGTCATGGCGCGAGGCGATCTCACCGACGAGCAGTGGGCCCTGGTCGAGCCCCATCTCCCGATTGCCGCGGTTGGGCCCGTCCCTGACCTGCGGAAACACTTCAATGCGGTGATGTGGCGGTTCCGGACCGGTAGCCCCTGGCGTGACCTGCCAACCGAGTTCGGACCTTGGCAGAGCGCGTACGACCGCTTTCGGATCTGGGCGACGCAGGGCGTCTTCCAGAGCCTGATGCAGGCAGTGATCGCCGAGGCCGCCGCCCGCGGCCAGACCGACCTGGGCCTGGTCAGCGTGGACTCGGCGACCGCCCGGGCCCACCACCACTCCTGCCGCACCTGGTGGACGGAGGCGCGGTCGTGCTCACCGCCACCGCCCCGACCCCAGCCTCCGTGCGCGCAGTCCCGGTTGCGATGTGCGGGCCAGCGCTCCTGGCTGACCCGCCTGGACGCAGAGGCCGGCAATCTGCGCGCGGCGCTCGACGAGGCGGTGCGCCGCGCCACCACCGGGCAGGCCGATGAGGCCGTACGACTCGCCACCGCCTTGTCCTGGTGGTGGCTGCTGCGCGGCCGTCTCACCGAGGCGCGGCGCAGCCTGTCCACTGTCCTCGCCGCCACCTCCGACACCGCCGCCCCCGAACTCGCCCTGCTGCATGCTGCGTTCGTGCTCCTCACCGGCGACCACATCGAGGTGTCTGCCACGGCGGCCGAGGCCGTCCCCGACCCGGTGCGCCGCGCCCGTGCCCTCTGGCTGTGTGCGTACGGCCTGTTCAGCGTGGGCGAGGTGACCGCCGGTGCGAAGCTGAACGCACGGGCGCTGGACCTCTTCCGCAGTGCGGGCGAGCAGTGGGGCACCGCCGCCGCGCTCGGTCTGCGGGCCACGCTCGCCCTGGTCCGCGGCGACCTTGACGGGCTCGGCCGGGACGGACTGCGCAGCGCCCAGCTCTTCGGTGAACTGGGCGATCGATGGGGCCAGTTGCAGACCGTCTCGCCGCTCGCCGCGCTCGCCGAGATCAAGGGCGAGTACGGCGAGGCGGCCCGCCTCCAGTGAAAGGGGTTGCGGATGGCCCGCGAACTGGGTCTGGCGGCCGAAGTGTCGGCGCGGCTGTCCGGTCTCGGCCGGCTCGCGCTGCTCGACCGCGACTGGGACCAGGGTCGCAGCCTGCACGAGCAGGCGCATCGCATCGCCGCTGAACAGGGCTACACCTACGGCGAGATCCACTCCGAGATGGGCCTCGCACTCGGCGCGCGCCGCTCCGGCGACCTCGACGCGGCCGAGGCATACCTGCTGCACATCCGCGACGGCTACGCCGGCGTCTCCTCGGAGGCGGGCGACCACCTGCTCCGCGCCGAGCTCGGCTTCATCGCCGAACTCCGCGGCGACGCCGACCAGTCCGCCCGCCATCACCTGCGCGGCCTGGACGTTGCCCGCTCCCTCGGTGAGCCGCGCGCGCTCGCCCTCTCCTTGGAGGGCCTCGCGGGTGCGGCGGTTCTGCGAAGGCGGGGGTCCGCGGCCGAATGCGCCGCGCTGCTGCTCGGGGCGGCGGACGCGGCCCGCCGTGGGGTGGGTGCGCCGCTGCCGCCCGCCGAGCGCGGTGACGTCGACCGGGTCACGGCGACGGCACGGGCGGTGCTGGGCGCAGCCGCCTTCACTCAGGCGTTCGAGCGGGGGGCGCGGCTGACCGGGGAGGAAGCAGTGCGCCATGCCCGTACGACGCTCAACTGGCCGGAGAACGCGGCGGACGGCTGAGACCAAGCCGGCGGTCCGGTGCCCGGAGCGTCAACACCGTGGTGGAGCGGACGGACACAGCCCGATGTCCTGCTCGGCCGACGGAATGATCGTCCGCACCAGGTCGGTGGTGCGCTCCACCAGGTCGGCACGGTCGTCGAGCACCCACGAGATGTGCTGGGCACCGAAGAAGGCGGAGACCAGGACGGTGGCGAGTGTGCCGGGCGACGGGAGGCCGTCCCCTGTACCCGCTTCACGATCCCTGGCCAGCCATGAGGTGATCAGCTCGGTGTACGCCTCGTACGGCAGCGGGAGCCGGACTCCGATCAGCTGCCGCTCGAGCTGCAGCCGCGCTCCGGCCTGGATGACCGTCTCGTCCCGGAACGCCGTGGCCGTCCGGAGCAGGAGTTCGGCGACGGAGCCGACCGGTGGGAGGCCCAACGGCTCCACGGCGTCGGCGATCTCGCCGATCCGGCGGTAGAACAGGTCGGTCACCGCCAGCGCGAGGGCGTCCTTGTTGTCGTAGTGGAAGTAGACGGCCCCCTTGGTCATCCCGGCGGCTTCGGCCACGTCCAGGATGGTGACCGCGGGGTAGCCCTTGGCAGCGAACGCCTGGGCGGCGGCCGCGAGTATCCGTTCCCTCGTCCGTACGGCTCGCTCCTGCTTCAGTTCCCTTGTGTGCGCGGCAAGTTGAGGACCGAAGGTTTCACCGGGCGTTCCCATGGCGATCTGTTTACTCTCTATTGAAGAAACCTGCTCGAAGGTATGTTTAATGTCGGAGGGACAGGCACCGTCGGCCTGCCCCGAGTTCTGAGGGGGAGAGACGATGCATCAGTGCCGATCTCGGCGGGAAGTTCCTGACGGTCTGGTCCGTCCGGATCCGGAACTCGACTTCCAGCGGACGGTGTGTCGACGACTGGTCCACCGGGCCGCGGTGGCGGAGGTCTTCATCACGGATTCGGTGGTGCTGGGCGAGGACCACTTCCTGGTCGGCAGCCAGTGGCCGCGCGACCACGCGCTCTACCACCCCGACGCGCACCGGATAAGCGACCCCCTGCTGTTCGCTGAGACGATCAGACAGGCACTCGTCTACCTCGCCCACCGCCACTACGCAGTCCCGCTCACCCACCGCTTCGTGGGCTACGACATGGACTTCGAGATCACCGACCCGGGGGCGCTGTGCGTGGGCGGCCGGCCGGTGCCGGTGGAACTGGAGGCGCACTGGCAGTGGACCGATCGCCGACCGCCCCGCCGTTACGGCGCCCGGCTCGAGGTCGGGCTCTCCGTCGGCGGCCGGAGCTGCGGCCGAGGCAGCCTGCGGATCGTGGCGCTGGACGAACGCAGCTATCGGATCGTCCGCGGGCGCGTCGGCGGAACCGAGTCCGGGGCCGTCGCGTCCGAGGAGCCGCGCCGGCATGTGGAGCCGGAGCTGGTCGGTCGCCTGCGGAACAAGGACAGTGTGCTGGTGCCCGGAGCGTCGGCTGCCGAATGGCTGCTGCGGCCGGACCTCGATCACGCCATTCTGTTCGACCATCCCACCGATCACCTGCCGCTGATGGTGCTGCTCGAGGGTTTCCGTCAGCTGGGGCACCTGATAACCCATCCGGCGACGCCCCGGCCCGGCGACCGCGCGCTCACACTCGTGTCGGCGGCCGTCGACTGTCTGGCTTTCGGGGAACTCGACGTACCGACCCGGCTCGTCGTCCGCGAGGAAGCGACGGCCACGAATGCGCCGGCCGAGCGCCGGCTGCGCCTCGACGCGCTTCAGGGGGACACTCTGGTCGCCAGCTGCGGTTCGGTGTGGGCCCCCGTACGGCTCGCGACGACGGAAGAACGGCTGGTCGGTCTGCCTGTGCCCTCTCTGTAGGGACTGAGGGTCGATGCCGGCGTCTCGCGCGCAAACGTGACAACACCCCATAGCTCGCCCCCTCTTGCTGTCTCGGCATGGCCGAGAGCCGCTTACATACCGTGGAGAAGGAATCTTACTGGAGAGTGGCCGAAAAGCGAAGGGTTCCCACGCGCGGTCGAAGGCGGCTGTGTCCTCCAACGGCACCTCTTCCGCGCGCAGATTGAGCGAAGGACTCCATGACTGATACCGAAAGAGGACGAGTTCGGGCCACGCCCCGCGGGCTGTCCGGGGCACTGCGTCCACCAGCCGTGGGACAGGCGGCCGATGCGGCTCTCCGGGACACCCGCACGGCGCAGCGCGAGCGGCGGTTGACTGCGAACACGGTCGCCGCCCTGGAGGCCGCGGGCTTCGCGCGCCATTTCGTCCCGCGGCGCTGGGGCGGCGAGGAAGGGACATTCAGCGAGGTGTTCCGCGCATCCGTCCGGGTCGGAGAGGGGTGCGCCTCGGCCGCATGGTGTGCCGTCCTGTGGGCGGCACACGGGCGCTTCACGGCGCTGCTGCCCGAGGAGGGGCAGAAGGAGATCTGGGGCGAGGGCCCCGACGCCCGGATCGCGGCCGCCCTCATGCCCGCTTCGGGGAACGCGAGCAGGGTGCCCGAAGGGTGGCGGCTCCAGGGCGAGTGGGATCTGGTCAGCGGCGTCGATCACGCCCACTGGGTTCTGCTGGCCGCACCGGAAACCGATACGCCGGGCCGTCCGGTGCGTGTCTTCGCCGTCCCGGGAAGCCTCGTGAGCGTCCGCGACACCTGGAACGCCACGGGGCTGCGCGCCACCGGCAGCAACAGGGTCGTCCTCGACGCGACCGTGTTGCCCGACGCCCGCAGCGCCCCCCTCGCCACGATGCTCGCCGGCGGCGCCACGGAGGGCCTGCCCCGATGCCACTCGGCGCCCGCGTGGGACGCGATGCGCTGGAGATTGGCCCCCGCGTAGCCATAGCGTGTGAACTCGTGGGCCGACGCGTCCAAGAATCGCTCGTGAGTCCGCGAAGCCCTCTCCCTGTTTGGTCATGATTCCCCTCCGTCGGCACCTGGTCACTCTGAATGACAGTCGCTAACGAATCTTTTCTCGTTGGCGGGCGGCTTACAAGCCCGGGTGCGGATGCGTCGGTGATCTCGTGTCCGTCGGTGTCGCGGAGTTCGCAGAGGGTGCCGTTGCCCAGCAGGCAGCCAGGCGGGTGACCAGGACCGCAGCAAGTGCGCAGAGGGCAAAGTTGTGGTGTCTGCCCTTGTTGACGACGAGGTCGTGGTAGCAGACGCCTCGGCCAGTGATCCAGCCGCGCCGGAAGTACCGGACCCGACGCACCCCGCGCAGCTCCCGAAGCCAAATGTCAGCGCCTCCCCGCACCGTGGTTTTGACGGCACTTCACACAGAAGGGGAGGCAGCGGGTTGGCCGGCATCGTGTGGCATACGAAACTGCGCATCCATCTGGATCTGAGCAAGGACGACCTCGGGCACGAGGAACATTCCGGGCTCCGGGAGATCACGGGATCACCCTGCCTGGCATACCCATCGGGCCGACTACGCGCACCGCAACGACACACACTGGACCCGCAGCGACAACCCGCCCGCCAGCCGCCGGCGAACGGGACGAGCGACAAGCAGTTGATCGCGATGCTCGTGGACCGGGTCCGCACCGAGGGGCTGCAGCTGACCGGCGAGGGCGGGCTGTTGCAGCAGCTGACCAAGCGGGTGCTGGAGTCCGCCCTGGAGGGCGAGATCACCGACCACGTCGGCTACGGCAAGCACGACGCGGCCGGGAAGAACAGCGGTGACAGCCGCAACGGCACCCGGGCGAAGACCGTGCTGACCGATGTCGGCCCGGTCGAGGTACGGGTGCCCCGGGACGCCGCCGGACGTTCGAGCCGAAGTTCGTCAAGAAGCGACAGCGGCGGCTGACCGGGGTGGACGAGATGGTGCTCTCGCTGTCGGCCAAGGGCCTCACACACGGTGAGATCGCCGCCCATCTCGCCGAGGTCTACGGGGTGGAGACGCCCAAGCAGACTATCTCGGACATCACCGACAAGGTGGTGGAGGGCATGGCCCAGTGGGCCAACCGGCCACTCGATCCGGTCCTGTTCGTGGACGCTGAGCCGGCCGCTGCCGGCACGGCATCCGACGCCGCCCTGACTCCCTTCAAGCACAACCGTCATGCTCACCCGCGTGGCGTCGTGTTCCCTGACACCACGCGGGCGAGCATGTGCGGACCCAGTCCTCGCCCCGCACCGGGAGGATGCGATGCCCGGCCGCGCCGACCATGTCCGCCCCGAGGGCTTCACACCAAGGGGAATCTTGCGGCGACAGCCGTTGGAGCAGTGGCTGTTCAGCGGCATCTACGGACTGGTGCTGGCCAGCGCCATGGTGGCCGCGCTGGACGCGACGGGCGAGAAGGCCGTTCCCGGTGCGGACGCGCTGTGGGTACTGATCACCGCGCTGGCGTCCAGTGCCGCACATGGATACGCGCATGTGATCGCCCAGCGTGCGTCCGTCCCCGGGGCAGCCACCACGAGCAGACTGCGGTCGGTGCTCGCCGAGTGGCCACTGGTCGCCGCCGTGCTGCCCACAGTGGGGATACTGCTTGCCGCAGTGGCCGGGTGGTGGGCAGAGGCCACGGCTGTAGACACGGCCCTGCTGCTCAACACCGTCGCCTTGTTCGGCTTGGGCGCCTCGGCCGCCCACACCGCTGGGCAGGGATGGCCGTCCTCGTGCCGGGCAGGGGGCCTCGATATGCTGATCGGCCTGGTAATCATTACGGCGAATGCCCTGATCCATTAGCTTCCGCCGGGTGCCACGTCGGCGAGAAGGGCCGCGACCCCTTGATCCATGACGCCCTTCCTGTCCCGCCGCTGCCGACGTCGACAGCCTGCGTCGCGTCGTCTTCACCTCAGAGTCCGGCCGGTCAGGCTCAGGCGGGGCGGTGGTAGCAGGTGATGGAGACCTAGAGGGTGTTTCGAAGGTCCTGTGCGGTGCCCGCGGTGTCCGGTGCGTGCTCTCGGCGTGCCGGACGAAAGCCCTCGTACTGGACGTACTCGGGGTTTCAGCCGGTGCGGCGAGTGGGAGTGCCCCCTGCTCGAAGAGCCCGGGGGGAGCGTGCCGGGCGCCGTGGGCGCTGTGCGGGACTTTCGAAACACCCCCTAGGGCGTGCCGAAAGTGGATCTTGAACGTGAAATGTTCTTGCTTCGTGGCACGTGGAGATCTGACGGACGCGCAATGGGCGGTGCCGGAACCGCTGTTGCGCAGAAAGAGCCGCCCGGCGGCGTCGGCGTCGAGCCCGACGACCACGGGCTCGGGCGCTCGCGCGGCGGCCTGACCACCAAGCTGCGCCTGGCCGTCGAACAGGGCCGATAGCCCATGTCCATCGTGTTCACGGCCGGCCGGCGCGGCGACTCGCCGCAGTTCGAGCCCGCCCTGAACGAGATCCGCGTCCCGCGCCTTGACCCGGGCAGGCCGCGCACCCGGCCCGATCGCGTGCGCTTCGACAAGGCGTACGCCTCCCGGAAGAACGCGCTCACCTGCGGCGGCGCGGGATCCGCTGCACCGTCCCGGACAAGGCCGGCCAGGCCAGCAACCGCAAGAAACGCGGCTCGGACGGCGGCCGACCACCGAAGTCCGACCCGCAGGGCCATAAGGCTCGGCAGGCTGTCGAGTGGGGTATCAGTCGCCTCAAGCGCCACCGGGCGGTGGCCACGAGGTACGACGAGCTCGTGGTCCGCTACGAGGCGACCGGTCTCGAAGCGGCCATCAACGAGTGGCTGTGACCAGCACGGTCACTCCATGTCCGTCTCAAGACGCCGGGCGGCCTGGCCGCCGGGTGACCCTGCGGATCGCGCCCACGAGCAGCGAGGCAAGATCCAGCGCCAGGATCAGGGCGGCCAGCATCAGGCAGGCACGCGCCGCCATCCAGGACCCGGCGGCGATGGCGCGTGCGTATGAAGCCACCCAGGGCCCTGCACTTCCAACGTCCCAGACAGGCCGCCGCGGGTAGGAGGCGCCGACTGCTTCGCTCAAGAGCCAGCTCGAAACGGCGAGCATCATCAGGCCGAAGGCCGCGATCGCAAGTCTCTTCAAAACCGGGCGTCGCTTCAGTACCTCACCCATGTGTTCCCCCTCTTCGGCGCCCTGGCAACTATACGGACCGACGCGCGCTTGGCTCCCTGCACCGCACCGAAGCGGATTCCAGCTGCGACGTCGAGCGCGACATGCACTGTCGATACACGCCCCAGCCGCCCGGCCGCCGCGCCGACTCCGGCGACGGACACGACGGCGCGGGCATGGGGCTGCCGCCGGCACGGCCCCTGGCCCGCGCCGTCGGTGGTGCGGTGTCCTACCGCCCCGGGCACGCGCCCGGGGCCAGATTCACGGTCGGCCTGCCCGCCGGGTGACCGGAGCCCGCTGCTCCTTCAGCGACCGGTCGGCGGTCCGGCGCTCCTGCACCTGGGCGTAGGCCATCAGCCCGAGCAGGACGGCGAGCAGGGCGGCGGACGAGCCCGCGGTACCGAGATCCAGGCCACCCTTGGCGACCGGCTTGGTGAGGAAGTCCCCGGCGGTTGCGCCCAGCGGGCGGGTGAGGACGAAGGCGATCCAGAACAGCAACACGTTCGGCACCGCCGGCAGCTTCATCAGCACGACAAGCGCGGCCAGCCCACCGGTTACCAGCAGGGCACCGCCGGCGTAACCGAGGCCGGAGCTGTCGGAGAGGAAATCGCCCATCGAGGTACCGAGGGTGTTCGACACGAGGATCGCCGACCAGAACAGGACCTCGCCCCTGAACGTGACGATGTCGCGGATCCGGAACGTCATCCCGCTCAGCTTCCAGGCGAGGAAGATCGCCAGGAGGATCGAGATCAGGATGGCCGCTCCGAGGGGGTAGCCGAGGCCGAGACCCTGCGGGCCCCAGCCCAGTGCTGTGGCACCGTTCGAGAGGTACTCGGCGCTGGCGTCGCGGTTCATGAAGTCGGACATCGTGGTGCCGGCCATGCTGGTCGACAGGATCACGGTCCAGTAGAAGAACGGGTTGTAGCGGCTGGATCTCAGCTGGACCGCCAGCGTCACCACGAAGATCAGGAACAGCGCGGCCGTGGTGAGGAAGTAGCCCAGCTTCAGGGTCTGCGAGAAGAGGTCGCCCGCCGTCTCGCCCAGAGTCGTAGCGGCGATCTTCATGATCCAGAACGCCAGCGTGACCTCGGGCAGCTTCTTCATCACCGACCTGGTCCTGGTCGACGCACTCGCCGCGTCGACGCCGGTGAGGATCTCAAGTTGCTCCAAGACGACCACTCCTGTCCGGTTGAAACGACAGTGCGCCCGCCCCGGAACCGGGACGAGCGCACTGTGAGGTGAGCCGGCCGTCGGCGGCGGCCGAGATCTCCGACCGTGGCAGAGGAACTCCAAGAACATTCTGAACGTAGGCCGAGCAGCAGGTCAGGCCGCGTGTCGGGCGCCCCGCTCAGGCTCGGTGATGTCCTTGCGCGCCACGCCGAGGTACACGACCAATCCCAGGATGACCGTCAGGAACAGCACGCTGGTGATCACGGTGCCCACGCTCGCCTGCGGCATGAACGACAGCACCCGAGCCTGACCACCGGGACGGGACCCGGGCGCGGCGCGGGCCGGCGCGCCGCACCGCGGGGCTTGACTGCCGGCCGGCAGTCAGGCGTAGAAGCGGGAGACGCTCTGCAGGACGCAGGCCGGCTTCGGCGCCCCCTCGGTCTCGATGGTGCCGTCGACGGTGATCTGGACACCGCCGGGGACGTCCTCGGCGGCAGTGAGCCCCGCGTCCAGGCGGATGCGGGAGCCCACCGTGACCGGGGAGGGGAAGCGCACCGCCCCCTTGGGGTGCCCGGTGGTTCCGGAGGTGTACAGGATGATGCCCACCTCGTCGTGGCCGACCGGTTCGTCGACCCGGTCCGCCGACGCCTGACGGAGCAGGTGCTCGTAGTCGGGGCCGACGGCGATGTGGGTGCGTACGTCCGTCAGGCCTCGCATGTCCTCGACGATCCCGCCGTGGGAGGGCGCATGGACGAGGACGTGGGCCCCGCAGTCCTTGAGCTGGTAGGCGATCTCCGGTGCCGCCAGCCGGGTGTTGAGCGGGACGAAGACCGCGCCGAGCGTGCCCGAGGGGAACAGGGTCTCCAGGAAGCTCGGACGGTTGGCGCCCATGTAGGCGACCCGGTCCCCTCGCCGGACGCCGACCGCGCGCAGGGTGTGGGCCAGGCGGGTGGTGCGCTCGTACAGCTCGGCGTAGCTGATGACCTGGTCGCGGTGGACCAGGGCGGTGCGGTGCGGGGTCTTGCGGGCCCGCCGTGCGGGCCAGGATCCCAGTCCCTCGTTGCGCATCGTGGCGCCCCTTCACGAGTTCTGCGGGCGGCGGGGTGCGGGTGCTGGCCGCGGGTGCGGGTGTGGCCGCGGGTGCGGCTGCCCGCGCGCAGGTGAAGGTGCCCCTCAGGTGGACGCCGACGACCGTGTCGAAGTCCTCGTCGGACATCTTCCACAGGACCCGGTCCCGCAGGATGCCGGGGTTGGTCACCATGATGTCGAGCCGGCCGAGGGTCTCCACGGCTCGACCGACCAGCCTGTCGGCGGCCTCGGCAGTGCCGACGGCGACCGCTTCGGCGACGGCCTCGTCTCGCCCTGCATCAGATCAAAGAGGCGTGCACCTTCTACGTCTCACCGGAGTCTGACAGACAGGGGCCTTGCCGCCTCCGGCGCCGGTGATGGACGCGGCGGCCCGATCGGCGGCGGTCTCGTCGGGGCTGAAGATGGCTGTCCGTCGTCCCTACCTGGCCGCGCCGGGACCGCTGGAAGCGTACGCAGCCCAGTTCGATGACCCCTTCGTCAGCCTCGCGCAGCGGCGTGGGTTTCGCGAGCACCTGACCGGACTGCCGACGCCTCAGGATCGGACTTCGTGTCCGCCTGGGGAATGCCAAGCAGGTCGACGATCGGCAGTCTCGGCTGCTGCGCGCACGGACGGCGACCGCTCTGCATGACGGCGGAACCACCGTAATCGACATTCCGCGGACCACAAGGACACCCACGCGATCGTCCTGATGTTCGCCGGAGCGTCGGCCCGATCACTCTCGCCAGCGCCCTCGCGCTTCGGCACCGCGACCGTCAATACACCCTGCCCCGCGGAGCGCCCCGTCGTGGGCTGAACCACCTGCGAAGAACACGCTCGCCGCTTCCCTGCTGACGTCACAGAGCAGCGAGCCCGGTTCGGGGCAGGCCAGAAGGCTCTCCCAACGGGTTCCGTACGGGATCCGCATGCGGCGGTGTCGCCGTCGTAGTTCAGCCGAGTTCGGCGAAGGATTCCACGGCCTGGGTCTTGCCGGTGACGATGATGACGTCGCCCTTGGCTATGACGGTCTCGGCGGTGGCGTGGGTGAAACCCTCGCCGGGCCGTTTGATGCCGACGACGGTGACCCCGTACCTGCTGCGGACCCCGCTCTCGCCCAGCGGAACACCCGTGGCCACCTCCGGAGCGACGGTCTTGACCAGGGCGTAGTCGTCGTCGAACTCGATGAAGTCCATCATCCGCCCGGTGACCAGGTGGGCAACGCGCTCACCCATCTCGTGCTCGGGCAGAACCACGTGGTGGACGCCGAGGCGCTCCAGGATCTGGCCGTGCTGGCGGCTGATGGCCTTGGCCCAGATATTGGGCACCTCGGCCTCCAGCAGGTTGGAGGCGATGAGGATGGACGCCTCTACGTCGGTGCCGATGCCGACGACCGCGCTGGTGAACTCGTGCACACCCAGTTGGCGCAGTGCCTCGGGGTCGGTGCAGTCGGCGACGGCGGCGTGGGTGAGGTCGTCGCTGATCTTCTGGACGAGCTGGGGGTCGCTGTCGACGCCCAGGACGTCCCAGCCGCGGCGCATCAGCTCGTTGGCCAGAGAGCTGCCGAAGCGTCCCAGGCCGATGACGGCGACGCGCTGGTCGCCGTGGGGGCTGGCGTACTGGGCCGCGAGCTGCTTGGTGCGGCGGCGGCGCAGGTTGTGCAGGTAGCTAGCCAATGACGGGTCGCTCCTCGGGTAGCTGGTAGCGGCGGGTGCGCTCGCGCAGCGCGAGCGCCGAGACCAGGGTGACCGGGCCGAGCCGGCCGACGAACATGAGCACGATCACGATCAGCCGGCCGACGGTCGGCAGATCGCCGGTGATGCCGGTGGACAGGCCCACCGTGCCGAAGGCGGACACCGCCTCGAAGAGCACCTGCTCGAAAGGCTTGTCCACCACCACCAGCAGAGCGAGCGTCGCGGTCATCACGAAGCCCATGCCCGCCAGGGCGACGGTCAGCGCCTGGCGCAGCACGTGCGGTGCCAGCTTGCGGCCCATCACACCCGAGTGCGGCTCGCCGCGCACCTCGGCCACCATGGCCGCGCCCAGCACGGCGAACGTGGACACCTTGATACCGCCCGCGGTGCCCGCGCTTCCCCCGCCGACGAACATCAGCATGCATGTCATCAGCAGCGTAGCGTCCGTCATCGCGCCGATGTCGACGCTGTTGAACCCGGCCGTGCGGGACATGGCGGAGTGGAAGAACCCGGCGAGGATCTTCTTGTGCCAGTCAAAGGGGCCGAGCGTGCCGTCGTTGTCCCACTCCAGGGCGCAGGTCAGCACGGTGCCGAGGACGAGCAGCGCGGCGGTGGTGAGCACCGTGAGGCGAAAGTGCAGTGACCAACCGCGCCGACCGGTGACCTTGCGTCGACGGTGGTGACGCAGCAACTCCAGCAGTACGGGGAAGCCGATGCCGCCGAGGATGACCGCGACGGCGACGGGTAGGGTCACCCACGGGTCCTGGGCGTACTTCGTGAGGCTGTCGGCGCGCAGCCCGAAGCCGGCGTTGTTGAACCCGGAGACCGCGTGGAAGAAGCCGAGGTACGTCGCGTCCCAGATGGACTCGCCGTAGCCGAAGCGCAGCCGCAGCGCGAGTACGGCGCCCACGGCCAGCTCCACCGTCAGCGTGCAGCCGGCAACCCCCAGCAGCACCCTGCGGACGTCGCCGATGCCCAGGCTCTTGGTCTCCGCCTGCGCGGTCAGCTGCATCCGCAGCCCCAGCCTGCCGGAGATCAGCAGTCCCAGCAGCGAGGCCATGGTCATGATGCCGAAACCGCCGATCTGGAACAGGGCCATGATCACGCCCTGGCCGAAGCCGCTCCAGTACGCGCCGGTGTCCACCACGACCAAGCCCGTCACGCAGACCGCCGAGGTGGAGGTGAACAGGGCCGTCACCAGATCCGCGGACGAGCCGTCCTCGGTCGCGAGCGGCAGCATCAAAAGACCTGTGCCGAAGAGGATCACCACGCCGAAGCCCGTGACCACGGTGCGCGCGGGGTGCGCCGTGAACAGTGCCCGCCATCCCCGCGCCGCCTTGGAGGGGCGCGTCGCCCTCGTCGGCCGCGCATCCGCACGTCCGGTCACACCTCGGCTCCTTCACCTGTCGTGTTCCGCCAGGACATCGTCAAGGATCCGACAGGTCGCCGCCAAGATCCCGGCGGCACACCCTAACCGAACACACGGCCGGGGCCACCGTCCACCTCCCGCACACATGTGCGGCGGCGCGGCCGTCAGGTCATCGTCGTGGCCGCCACATCGGGGCGGGCCCGCGGCCGACCGGGCGCCGCTTGAAGCGTGAGGACCATGGTGAGCCCCGCCGGGGGTGTCCTCGGCGAAGCCCCGGGCAGCCGCGAGACCGGGCCCGACGCCGGCGCCACGCGGGGCGTCACCGTGGCGCTGGAAAGCTCGAAGATCCGCTCCTTGGCGTCGTCGGGCACGCCCGGGCCGCGGTCTGCGACCCGCAGCTCGACGTGGTTACCGAGCGCACACCGGCAGAAACGTGGACGGGCCGGCCGTCGGAGCTGTGCTTGACGGCATTGGCGGTCTCCTCCGACGGCCTCTGTCGACGGCGACCATGGGCAGTGTCCCGGGGATGTCGAGGCCGACGCTGTCCTCGGGCACGCCCACCAGGGCATCGGAACCACTTCGTCGAGGCCGGTTCTCCCGGATCAGCGGGGTGACCGTGCCCGCCCCCGGCCACGGCACCACCCCCACCGCTTCGGCCGCAGCCCCCGACCAGTGCCGCAGTCGGGCCTGGCGGTGGTTCTCCTGTCGTGCCCTCTCAGGCCGACCCGTCGAAGCGGGACGTCCCACCCAAGGCTGGCAGAGAGGGCGGCGCTTGGCTCGGCCATCGAGACTCCACCGCAGCACCGGGCCAATCAGCCCGCCGAGCCAGAGCACCAGCAGTGCGACTGCCCGGACACGGATGCCCCATGGGCTGATACGGCGCCAGACTCGCTTCAGCCCCGCAACGAGGCGACGGCCAGGGGCAGTGCGAACGCCGACCAGCCGATCAGTCAGAGCCATCGAAACACAGCCAAACCCCCGCAGACGGAAGGCCGACACTGCGGCCGAAGAACGCGAACGACTGCCAACTCCCGTTGCGGCACACGCCGGGAGCGCGTCCTCGCACAGGACCGGGCGGTTCAAGGGCTGCCAGGACTCACTCCTCTGCCCCACTCCTCTACCTCACTCTTCTGCAACTCGACGTCAGCCAGTTACTTCCATCTTTCCGTCGGCCTCTGCGGGTGCCGCGGTGGCGGAGCGCGAGGTGCCGACCCGCTGGGTGATGCCCTTGAGCAACGAAGGCGAGAAGGCGCAGCCCACAGTGCACCGAGGTGGTGCGCAGCGAGGGTGAGGCGCATGCCGTCGAGGTTCTCGGCGACGGCCGACAAGCGGTGACTCTCTGACGGCAGATCAGAAGGACCCGCATGGTGCTCTTCCTCCGGCCATGGACCCCAAGGCCGTATTCCGCTGCGGCGTCCGGCGCTTGGCTGTCGTGAGCACGACCGCGGTCGGGCAAGGCCATCCGCACCGGCCCGGCTGAGGTGCTCTTCGAGCCGGTCTGCCGGGTCCACGCCAGATTGACTCGCTCTGGGGGGAGTAGTGATCTTCCTTGCATGGGTAAAGTAGGGGCAAAGAGTGTGAGTAGCCGTTTGGGGTGCGCTGGGCTGGCACGCTCCGATGGATCGGCAGGGTCTTCTTGCTCACGGGTACTTGCGGTTGTCCCGTGCCGGGATCCACTGATGGGAGTCAAGCCCCTCCGCACCCGCACCGGTCAGAAGAGGCACACAATGGATCTGTGGCTGATCTGGTTGATCATCGCAGCCGTGTTGGCTGTGGCGGAGATCTTCACCCTGACTGCTGCGCTCGCAATGCTGAGTGCTGCCGCGCTGATCACGGCAGGGTCCGCCGCGGTCGGGCTGCCGCTGCCCTTCCAGCTCTTGGTGTTCACCGCCGTGGCTATAGCCACGGTGCTGTTCGTGCGCCCCATTGCGCTGCGCCACCTGCTCCAGCCTCAAGTGCAGCGATTCGGTACAGACGCACTGGTCGGCAGGGCTGCCTATGTCGTCTCGGAGGTGACGGGCCTGGGCGGCAGGATCCGTATCGACGGCGAAGAATGGACGGCCCGCGCCTACGACGAGACGCTCGTGATCCCTGCCGGAAAGACCGTCGACGTCATAGAGATCAACGGAGCCACCGCGATCGTCTACCCCCGGGACTGAAACCATGGAAACCTCGGCGTTCTTGATTGCCGGCCTGATCGTCGCACTGTTCGCGGTTTTCACCATCGTGCGGGCGGTCCGTATCGTCCCCCAGGCACGTGCTCGTAATGTCGAGCGACTCGGCCGCTACCATCGGACCCTGAATCCTGGCCTCAGCCTCGTCATCCCGTACATCGACCGGGTTCATCCGCTGATCGACCTGCGGGAACAGGTCGTCTCCTTCCAGCCGCAGCCGGTCATCACGGAGGACAATCTGGTCGTCGAGATCGACACCGTCCTGTACTTCCAGGTCACCGACCCACGAGCGGCCTTCTACGAGATCGCCAATTTCCTTCAGGCGGTCGAGCAGCTCACCGTCACGACCCTGCGCAATGTCGTGGGCTCCATGGACCTGGAAAGGACCCTCACCTCGCGGGACACCATCAACAGCCAGCTCCGCGGTGTGCTGGACGAAGCCACCGGCAAGTGGGGCTTGAGGGTCAACCGTGTGGAGATCAAGGCCATCGATCCTCCGCAGACCATCAAGGACGCGATGCAGAAGCAGATGCGGGCCGAGCGGGACAAGCGGGCCGCGATTCTCACCGCCGAGGGGCAGCGCCAGTCGCAGATTCTCACCGCCGAGGGCGACAAGCAGGCCGCTGTCCTGCGCGCCGAGGGCAACCGCACCGCTGCGATCCTCCAGGCCGAGGGCCAGTCGCGAGCCATCGACGAGGTGTTCCAGGCCGTACATCGCAACGACCCCGACCCCAAGCTGCTCGCCTGGCAGTACCTCCAGACATTGCCTCAACTCGCGCAGGGCTCGGGAAGTACCTTCTGGGTGATCCCCAGCGAGGTCACCTCGGCACTCCAGGGCGTATCCCGCGCCTTCAGCGAAATGCTGCCCCAGTCGCCGGCCACCCGCGAAAAAACCCCAGACGACACGGCTGCCGGAGCGGCCAGTGACACGGCCCAGGCCGCAGAAGCCGCAGCCGCCGCCCTCGCCGACGCAGCCAGGGCCGATCGTGCCACCCCCGGCTCCCTCCCGTCCGCAGGGCCAGGGTGATCAGCAGCCACCAGGCAGTGAGCGACCGGGCGAGCCGCCACCGGCGTGCACTTCTGCTGTCGCCGGAGGGCTCCGAATATTGTCGCTCCTCGGTGTGCCGGCCGGTCGGCCAGTCGTTCGGCGCCGGTGCACCCGGTGGACCAGGCGAGCGGTGTGCGCCCCCGCGAACAGAGCAGGCCACAGCGGCCGTCCCGGCCTGGCGCCAGCCCGGCAGCACAGTGGCCAGGACCGCGAGGGTTCCGGCGGCCATCGCCTTGCCGCCAGCTGCGAGGGCCCACCCGTGACGGGCGCTGCCGGGGTGCTGGAACTCGCCGATGGTGGTCTTGATGACCAGGGCGGCGGCCGCGATCACAGGGGCCAGCAGCGATGTCCCGGCGCCCCTCAGAGCCGCCCGGCGTTGCAGAAGTCGGTGATCCAGGTGGCGATCTTGATGCGGGCCTCAGCGGCCGCCCGGCTGATCGGCCGCACCGGACGGGCTCACCGCTTTCCCAGCTCGGCGGCGTTCTCGAACTACGTCGGTGCCGTCCCGGTGGAGATCGCCAGCGCGGACGAGGCCCGCCACCGGCTCTCGCGCTACGGCGAGGGCCAGCTCGCCTCCGTCCTCCACACCGTCGCGGGACGCGGACAGTGGCTCGGCCGCCAGGCTCCATCACGGGCGTGTTCTCAACCCAGAGCCCGGCGATGCTCACCGAAACACCGCCGGTGGGTGAGGGGTTCCCGATGTCCCACATCGGCCGCAGAAACCGTGACCGGGGATTGGTGTCTTGCGTCGCGCCTCTGTGGCTGGACGGAGCGTCAGATCCGCCCGGATCATTCCGTTTCGGGTCTCGGAGCATCGCCAGTGGCACCAAGCCGCGCTCCGCTCAAGGCCAAGTTGCTCAGCCGCCTCGGCAAGCTGCTCCCAGAACGTCAGGGGCAGCGGTTGCCCGTCCCCTAACTCCCCCAGCAGGCTCGGAGCGATCTGCCATTCGTCGTGGGCGAGGTAGTCCCAGACGTCTCGCACCGAGACGTCGTAGCTGGACCGTTGATGGAGATCACTCCGCAGTGGTGCAGGAGGCGGTCGAGGATGGCGGTGGCGTGAACCGGGGTGGGACAGGGCCGCGCGGGCCCCGGCCTGACTCACAGCTCGCCTCGTGCGTTCGGTTCTTGGCGTGGCCTTCTCGTGAAGCCGGTTGGCTTCCGTTCTTGGGCCGCTATCGGCTGGGGGCCGTCCAGGGGAACGGGGCGAGGTCGGGCTCGACCCAGCTTGTGCGGGCCTGGGCGCCGGCCAGCGTCGTGGAGCGGTAGAAGCGCGTGAGCAGGCGCTTGTCCAGTAGCGCGGGATGCCGTTCGGCGAAGGTGGCGAAGTCCGGCTGTTCGTGCGCGGCTGCGTGGTGGGCCACCAGCTCCACCCAGGCCCGGCTGACCGTGACGTGGTACTTCTGGGGCGCCCCCGCGTAGCGGGCGGTGCGCTGGATGCCGTCGCTGACCAGGGCGATGGCCGCGGGCATGCCGACGCGGCGCACTGCCAGCCAGGTCAGGTGGACGTGTTCGCGGTGGCCGAAGGTGCTGGCGGATGCCGTTGCCTCGGCCATCAGCTCATCGAAGACACGGGTGCTCTCGGACGCCCCGGGTTCGGTCTTCCTCATAGGGATACCTCGGCCAGGGCGCGCAGGACGGTGTGGAAGTCGGCGACGGCCCCGGTGGGCAGGCCGTCGAGTGCGCGGGCTTCTACGGCGGCCAGGGTCTGTCGGATGGTGTCGGCAGCCGGGCGGCCGGAGGAGGTCAGCTCGATGACCACGACCCGGCGGTCGCCCGGCCGGGTGCCGCGCGTGATGTGGCCACGGCGCTCCAGCCGGTCCAACACGCTGGTCAGCGTGGTCGGTCGGGTGCCGGCTGCGGCGCCGAGCTCGGAGACGGTCCGGCCCTGGCCGTCCGCCAGGATGGCCAGGGCGTTGATCTCGGAAGCGGTCAGATCGAGGTCAACCAGCTCGGCCATGAGGATCTGCAGTGTGGCATGAGTAGCGCGCTGCAGTGCGAGCAGCGCCGAACCGTACGGTGACGCGGAAGATGAAGTCACGATATCGGAATATACGATGTCGTAGTAACTGCTGCAAGCCGACGGCAATCGCTCCCCAACTCGCCAGTGAGTCCCTTGCCGTCGGCATGGGTGACAAGCGGCCCCGCCCGCGCTGGTGCCGCTGCTCTACGTCCGCGGCGGCGCTCCGGTCCCGTGACGGGCGAAAACACGTTGGCCGGCCGACGCCGAGCCGCGACGATGCCCCTGTCTGCCCAGGCGGAAAATCTTTGTTCGTTTTCGTGTGTGCGGGGTGTGGCGCCCATCTGACCGCCCCGCTGTCCGAGGTTGCCCTGCCGGCCCATGCCCATCAGAAGTACGGGAACGGGATTCAGCTCCCCGCGCTCATGGAGCCGGGCACGTTGCGCGACGACCCGCCCCCGCCGCGCCCCCATCACCTGTTCCGGGCCGACTCGGGAACGTTCCAGCACACCCTGGCCCGGCTAGCGGCCGTCCGCAGCCCGTGGCTGCGCGAGATCCTCGAGAACCTCACCCAGCACATGCACACCCGCCTCTTCTAAGAACTGCCCTCCGTGCGAAGGCGTGCTCCACGCGGGCGCGGACTTTGCGGTGGGAGGCGTTGTGTTCCTCCTTCACCGGCACCTCAACAACCGAGATCAGCCGTTGAGTTGGGCCTGGCTCACATTCGGCGGTGACGGAATGTGTCCTGGCGTCGCGCTCGGTGACATCCGGGCCGGCTGTGCTGGTTGCCTCGGCTTTCTGCCCAGGTGGTGCGGGGAAGGACCGGCGCGTTGTCCACGAGGGCGCGGCCCACAGTCGAGGACCCAGCCTCGCATGCGGATCGCTCCTCAGGCTTCCCGCGACCCCATGAGCTGCGTCTTTGCAGAGAGGGCACGGGGCGAGCCGCCGTTACCTTGCGTCACCACCGGATGTGCGGCAGAGCCGAATGTGAGCCAGACCCGCTCACCGTACAGACCCCATGGAGGGTGCCGGCGTGGGAGTGGGACAGGTCGTGATCCGCCCGGCCGGAGCCATGAGAACCATGTCAGTGGCAGAGCCACGACCGCCGGGAGCCGCCTACGAGCATCGTTGTCAGTGGTGGCAGGCAGGATGGCGGGCATGACGACACCCGTTGAGCAGATTGTGGATGCCGCCGCCTACGCGCAGGCCGTCGAGACCTCGGTGAAGGCCGCGGCCGCCTACTACGCGGGCGGTACCTCACCCCTGGATGACGACGCCTACGACCGGCTGATGCGAGGCATCGCGGCCTGGGAGGCCGATCATCCCGACCGGATACTGCCCGGCTCGCCGACCGGGAAGGTCGCCGGCGGTGCCGCCGAGGGCGACATACCCCACACCGTGGCGATGCTGAGTCTCGACAACGTGTTCTCGCCGGAGCAATTCGCCGCCTGGGCGGCCTCCCTGGGCCGCCGGCTCGGCCACGAGGCGGAACGCTTCAGTGTCGAGCCGAAACTCGACGGGCTTGCCGTCGCCGCCCGCTACACCCAGGGTCGGCTGACCCGGCTGGTGACCCGCGGTGATGGGATGGCCGGGGAAGACGTCTCACACGCGATCGGCACCATAGAGGGCCTCCCGGATGAACTGGCCGAACCGGTGACGGTGGAAGTACGCGGCGAGGTACTGATGACCACCGCACAGTTCGAGCATGCCAACGCGGTACGCACCGCGCACGGCGGGCAGCCGTTCGCAAATCCGCGCAACGCCGCAGCGGGCACACTGCGCGCCAAGGACCGTGCCTACACCGTGCCGATGACGTTCTTCGGCTACGGCCTTCTGCCGCTGCCCGACACCGAGACCGGCCTGGCCGCACAGCTCGGCGCCCTCTCCCACAGTGAGCTCATGTCCCTGACCGCCAAGCTCGGCGTGAACACGACCGCCGCCACCGAGGTGCCCGGCATCACCGCAGACACGATCGAGCAGGTCCTGGCCCGTGTGAAGGAGATCGCCTCCTTGCGCGCCGAGTTGCCGTTCGGTATCGACGGCATCGTCATCAAGGCAGACCTGGCCGCCGATCAGCAGGCTGCCGGATCCGGATCGCGGGCCCCGCGCTGGGCGATCGCCTACAAACTGCCCGCTGTCGAGAAGATCACCCGGCTGCTCGAGGTGGAGTGGAACGTGGGCCGAACCGGCATCATCGCGCCACGCGGGGTCCTGGAACCGGTCGAGATCGACGGCTCCACCATCACCTACGCCACCTTGCACAACCCGGCCGACATCACCCGCCGCGACCTGCGCCTTGGCGACCACGTCATGGTCCACCGCGCCGGCGACGTCATCCCGCGCGTCGAAGCCCCTGTCGCCCACCTGCGCACCGGCGCCGAGCAGCCGATCCCGTTCCCCGAGGTGTGCCCGCGGTGCGGGTCCGGCATCGACACCAGCCAGGAACGCTGGCGCTGCGAGCAGGGCCGCAACTGCCATCTGGTCGCCCCCCTCTCCTACGCCGCAGGCCGCGACCAGCTCGACATCGAAGGCCTGGGCGCCACCCGCGTCGTGCAGCTCGTCGAAGCCGGCCTCGTCACCGATCTCGCCGACCTGTTCACCCTCACCCGCGACCAGCTCCTCAGCCTGGAGCGGATGGGTGAGACCAGCACCGACAACCTGCTCGCCGCCCTGGCTGCGGCGAAGACGCAGCCCCTGTCTCGGGTGTTGTGCGCGCTCGGCGTCCGCGGGACGGGCCGCTCCATGTCCCGACGCATCGCCCGCCACTTCGCCACCATGGACAGCATCCGAGCTGCCGACGCCGAGGCTTTGCAGCAGGTGGAAGGCATCGGTGCCGAGAAGGCACCGTCCATCGTCTCCGAACTCGCCGAACTGGGCCCGCTGATCGACAAGCTTGTGGCAGCCGGGGTGAACATGACCGAGCCCGGCGCCACTCCCCCGTCGCGGGCCGCCGCGGACTCCGGCATCGGAGGCGCCACGCCAGGGGCCCCCGCCCCGACCGCCGGTCCGCTCGCCGGGATGAGCGTCGTGGTCACCGGCGCGATGACGGGGCCACTCCAGCAGCTCAGCCGTAACCAGATGAACGAACTCATCGAACGGGCCGGAGGACGCGCCTCCTCCAGCGTGTCCAAGAGGACCGCCCTGGTGGTGGCCGGCGAAAACGCCGGATCCAAGCGTGCCAAAGCCGAGGACCTCGGCATCCGTCTCGCCACACCCGACGAATTCGCCGCCCTCGTCGCCGACTTCCTCAGCTGACACGGCCACGAGCGATACGTGTGCGGCAGCGGGCTGCCTGAACCAGCCTTCACGCGCAACCGGATGCCGAGCCCGTGCGGACGGTGGTCGGCACGGCGACAGGCTCAGGTGCGAGGCAAGGTCATCCGCCGAGCACGATCGGGCCGATGCCGGACGGCAGATGTCGCACGGCCGCTGCAACGGCCTCGTGCGCTGTGGCGAACCGGCCCAGGTCCTGGCCGATGATGCCCCTGCCCACCCCGTACGTGCCGTCGCTGTTCGCGGCCAGACACGGTCCAACAACAGTCAGGCGTGGGCGGGTGCTGGTCGAGAAGCGCAGAGCCCAGTGGCTCGTGAACGGATAAAGAGCGCGCAGGGCCGGCTCGGCGTGCGCCGCCTCGATCAGGGCTTGGTACGCCTCCTGCCAGGCGTGCTCCAGTTCGCCTGCCTCCTGGCGCAGGCTTTGCCACTCGGATTCCGTCAGTCGTGCGGGATCACGGTCGGGGACCTCGAACCGGCCGGTCAGGTGCACGAAGGGCGCCGCCCGGCGGATACCGTCCAGCAACGCCCCGTCATGCCACGCCCGAGCCGCCCTGGCGAGCTCCGCGAGGTCGTCCGTCCTCCCGTCGATCAAGGCCAGGCTCTGGAACGCTTCCTCGCCACGGATCGACCACCGCCGTTCGTGCAGCCACGCGCTGATCCGCAGCGGCTCACGGTGCGGCAGGGTGCTCGTGACGGTCGCGTGGAGCAGCGGATCGGAGTCGGGGGACGTGACGGGCACGGCGCCGAGGCAGGCTTCCGCCTCGGTCCGGAGCGCTGTGGCGAGGCTGCCGCAGGCCGCGACGTCGGAATACAGGAGGGCGGGATCCGGAGAGGTGGGCACGGCTCGTGATTGTGCCCGAGCCACTGATTCCTGGGGTCGGCGGCCTTGATCGATCACGGAAGAGATCGGTTCATCCTCCAGTACCCCGGCAATCGATTTCGTGGTCTCAACGGGCCGGCCGAATGCGGGGGTGCGGAAGGCAGCGGAGCACGCGACCAGCGGACAACGGAGCGCCGGAGTCCGCGGCCGAACTCAGCAGGGTCACGGTCACCAGGGCAACCGAGACACTCGGGCGCACACACCCCCTGGCTCTGTCCGCCCCCATTGCTCACGCGGCCGACCTGAGGGGCGTGAGCGACGGCCGGCACGCTGAGCAAGTGGAGCTGGAGGCCCTGACGGACCTCGATGCGACGCCGGGCACCCGACACGTCCACACCGTCTCGGCCCGCTCCCGCAACCGCCCGTACCGGGACTTCGAATCCTGCGCAGTTTGAGCCGGGGTCGACTCGGTATGAGCGGTGCGAAGCGGGCGCTGGTGCGGGATCTGCTGCCGGTGCCGGCCTGGATGGCGGGCCGGGGCGGGGCGGAAGGCCACCGCCACCGGCAGACGACCGACACGGCGCTACCTCGTCGATGGCGTCAAGTGGCGCGCCGTGCCCGTCGCCTTGTTCGGGGGCAGGAGTCGGGCGAGCCATTCGGTACGGGTTCGGCGGGCTGTGGCCGAGATGTGCGCGTGGGGGTAGAGGGCGTCGAACCCGTGGAAGCCGCCCGCCCAGACGTGGAGTTCGGCCTGGCCGCCGGTCGCCCAGATACGGGTTGCGTAGTCGGTGTCCTCGTCGCGAAAGACTTCGGCGGAGCCGGTGTCGATGTAGGTGGTCGGCAGGCTGGAGAGGTCGTCGGCCAGCGCGGGCGAGATGTACGCGGACACCTCGTCGTCGGTGAGGTCCCCGAGAACGGAGCGCCACCCGAACTCGTTCATCTCGCGTGTCCAGACGCCGGGCCGGCCGGAGTACTGGCGGCTGGAGGTACTGGTGTTGCGGTGGTCGAGCATGGGGCAGATCAGTATCTGCGCGGCGATGGCCGGAGTGCCGAGGTCGCGGGCCAGCAGGGTGACACCGGCTGCGAGGCCGCCGCCCGCGCTG
Source organism: Streptomyces caeni (assembly GCF_042678285.1). NCBI lineage: Bacteria > Bacillati > Actinomycetota > Actinomycetes > Kitasatosporales > Streptomycetaceae > Streptomyces > Streptomyces caeni. The sequence goes on along the minus strand of NZ_JBHUDX010000030.1, from coordinate 160,227 downwards.
GCGCCGGCGACGACGATCCGGGCGGGGTCGATGCCCAGTTCGTCGGAGTGTTCGGCGATCCAGAGCAGGCCCTGGTAGCAGTCGTCGACGAGGGCGGTGCCGGTGGCCTCGGGTGCGAGCCGGTAGTCCACGGAGGCCACCACCGCGCCGAAGGTGTCGAGCCACTCCAGCGGGATGTCGAGCTGCGAGAAGCGGTCGCCCATGACCATCCCGCCGCCATGCATCCAGTAGATGCAGGGTGCGGCGGTGGTGCGGTCGGTGTTCGCGGGGCTGAAGACCGACAGGGGGATCGGGGCACCGTCCTTGGCGGGCACGGTGATCTCGCGCCGGTCGACCGGCCGGTGTGCGAGCAGGGACTCGACGGGCGGCGAGGGGAGCCGGCGCAGTTGCGCGAGTGTTTCCGGGCTGAGCTGGGACATCAGCGGCATGCCGGCCAGCAGATCACGCAGTTCGGGGTCAAGGGCGGGCCGCGTCATGGTCATGGGCCTTTCGTGGGATGGTGCCGAACGGTCGGATGAGGACGGTCGGGTGTCGCCTCGGCAGGCGCCCGAGGCGCCGGGAGGGCGGGGGTCGGTCCAGGGGCTCAGAAGGCGGCCTTGCCGCGGACCGGGACGTAGTCGGTGTACTCGGGCTCCTTGGCCAGCAGTCCGGCGATCCGCGCCACGATGGCCTGGGCGGCCTCGCCGGCGAAGAGCCGGTGGTGCTCCTCCTCGCTGGTCCAGCCCTCCGTGACGTGGACGACGTCGGGGTCGGAGGCGGAACGGGAGACGAGGTAGACGACGCAGTGTTCGCTCGCGCCGGGGCTGCCCTCGTTCAGGCCGGTCAGCAGCAGGTCGACCAGCCGGTCGCCCATGCCGGGCTCTGCGGTCAGGGTGGCGTTGAAGCCGTAGTTGACGATCACGGCTGCCTTCTTCTCGGTGATGGAGTGTGGTGATTCCATTCAACCGGTCTGAACTGCGGAAATGTTAGAGCGAAGCTCGCTCCTACTTGCACAATCCTCGCGTTCACGGGAGCACGGCTGCTGATTGGTGCTGCAATGGAGGCATGTGCCTCGAAGAGCTCCGCACCCTGCTGGCCCGGCATGCCCGCCCCGACTGGACCACGGCCATCGACGGCGTCCTGATCTCGAAGGTCGACCGATCGGATCCGCCGGCGCCCTCCATGTCCGGTACGGTGCTCGCTGTCATCGCCCAAGGCGCCAAACGCCTCGCCCTGGGCGACAGGGTCTACGAGTACGGCCCCGGCCAGTACCTGGTCGCATCCGTCGATCTGCCCGTCACCGGACAGTTCACCCAGGCCGATCCCGGGCAGCCGGCCCTCGGCTTCGGTCTCACGCTGGAGCCGTCCGCCGTCGCCGAGTTGCTGCTGCAGGCCGGTCCCGCGGACACCCCCCGCTCAGGCAAAGGCGCCCCGTCGGGGATCTCCGTCAGCGACGCCCCGCCCGCGATGCTCGACGCGGTGGTCAGGCTGCTGCGCCTGCTCGACGAACCCCGCGACCGCGCCGTACTGGCCCCGCTGGTCAAACGCGAGATCCTGTGGCGCCTGATCACCGGCGAGCAGGGCACGGCGGTGCGCCAGCTCGGCCTGGCCGACAGCAGCCTCAGCCATGTCTCCCGGGCCGTGCGCTGGATCCGCGAGCACTACGCCGAGCCCTTCCGGGTCGAGGACGTGGCACGCCTGTCCGGCATGAGCGTCTCCGCCTTCTACCGCAACTTTCAGGCGGTGACCGCGATGAGCCCCATCCAGTTCCAGAAACAGATCCGGCTCCAGGAGGCCCGGCTGCTGCTCGCCACCCACCCGGGCGACGTCACCGGAGTCGGCCACCGCGTCGGCTACGACAACCCGTCGCAGTTCAGCCGGGAGTACCGCCGCCAGTTCGGCGCACCCCCGAGCCGGGACGCGGCCCGCCTGCGGGGCACCGTACGCACCCCCGCAGGCGCCCTGCCCTGAGCGGAATGAACCACAAAGGAGGATCGTGCAAGGGGAAGCGAGGATCGTCCTACTATTTGCGCAGGTCAGAGCGATTCAATGGGATCACCGGTTCTCCCGCGGAACGGGAAAATACCCGTCCATCCGCGGATCCCACCACATCGCAGGGGTTACAGCATGAAGACAGTCCTGATCACCGGCGCCTCATCTGGATACGGACGAGAGACCGCCCTCTGCTTCCACACGCGGGGATGGAACGTCATCGCCACGATGCGCACCCCGCGTGCGGGCGTCCTGCCTGAGTCCGACCGGCTCCGCGTCGTCGAGCTCGACGTGACCAAGCCCGAGTCCGTCACCGCCGCCCTCGAGGCAGCGGGGCCCCTCGACGTCCTGGTCAACAACGCGGGCATCCCGTCGATCAGCGTGTTCGAGGGCACCCCCATGGCCCGAGTGCGGGAAGTTTTCGAGACCAATACGTTCGGCGTGATGGCCACGACACAGGCCGTGCTGCCCCAGTTCCGCGAGCGCGGCTCCGGCGTGGTGGTCAACGTGACCTCCAGCGTGGTGCTGGGACACATGCCGCTCTCGGCCGTCTACAAGGCGAGCAAGATGGCCGTCGAGGGGTTCACCGCATCCCTCGCGCTCGAGCTCGCGCCCTTCGGTGTGCAGGCGAAGACGGTCGAGCCGGGCGCCTGTCTGACGACGAACTTCGCAGCCAGGGCGACGAACGGCGGGTCGCTGGAGGAACTGGTCCCGGCGCCCTACGTACCGTGGGCGAAGAAGGCCATGGACGACTTCACGGGCCAGGAACTGTTCACCAAGGAGAGCGACGTCGCCGAGACGGTGTGGCGGGCCGTGCACGACACCACCGGCCAGCTGCGGTTCCCGGCCGGTGCCGACGCGGTCTGGCTCGCCCAGGCGAAGTGATCAGCCGGCCAGTACCCGGCCCGGCGCGGTGACACCTGGTGTCGGCCTCGCACTGCCGGCTGAGCACCGCCACGGGCACGGCGCGCCGCACGACGCGATGAACCATGGCCGCATCGACGTGGAGGACCCGCGGAGGGTACTGGCCATACTGCCGCAGCACACCGTGGGGGAGCTTCACCGGTGGCGTCACCCATGGCTTGGGACGCGCGCCGCCACATGACCGGGAGCAGTACCGCGTGGTTCCCGCCGGAAATGCGGTGGAGTTCGCCGATCTTGCTGGTTAGTGTCGTGGGATGGGTACTCGCACTTTCCGGATCACGGTCCGCGGAGTCTTCGACGGGCTCAGCGCCGATCAGCGGGCCGAACTCCTGGCCCGCGCCGCAGAGCACGACGTTCTGCGCGCGTCCTTCACACCCGGGGGACACCTCAGTTACGACCTGACGGCGCGATCCGCCTTCACCTTCCGGTTCCTGGATTCCGGGGAGGAAGAGGAGGACATCCTGGAGGCGTCCGAACGCGCTGAAGAAGCGGCGAAGGCGTGGCTGACCGAGCGCGGCTACGGCTACAAGAACGTACGCTCCCAGGCCGAGGACCTCTCCCAGGCACCGTTGGGCAAACGGCAGCGCCGCGCCGCAGCCCAGAAGAACGCCTGATTCTGCAACCGCACTCTCATAGCCCGGTGACGGCCGCAGGCAGCGCCCCGGACGCGTGGCCTCGCAAGCATCCGGGCATCGAGATCGTCTGCCACGACGGGTCCGCGACCTGCGCCGAGGCGATCCGCCGAGCCCTGCCCAGGGCAACGCAGGTCGCCGACCGGTGGCCGCGAGCCGCGAGCCGCGGCAGCCCGTTCGGCGCTGTCTCTCACCGTACGGGGACTCGCCCCGTACCCAGACCGCTGCGGCCGCGCCGGGCCGCTCTCTCCGCCCCGTACCACTCGCGCACACGCCGGCACGTGACTTGAGCAGGGCCCTCCCGAAGAAATAATCGAGTTGGTGATCCCGCGGGATTCCCGTACGGGGCGCGGCGCATCGGTGTCCGCCATCCGCCCTTCGGTAAGGAGAGGCTCCTGCCGGCAAGGGCCGGCCCGTCGTGGAAATGACGGCCGTTGAACCGTTGATTCCGCGTACGCGGAGCCCGGGGCCGTGGGCATCACCAGGGCAGGCCGGCCGCCCGCGGCGGGGGTACCGGCCGGCAGGGAGACGGCCGGGCGGCAGACGGCAGGCTTGCAGGCTTGCAGGCTTGCAGCCCCGGCACGGCCGGAGGGGCCCGCGGTGTTGTCCGCATCGGTCCGCAGTCCCCGCCCGGGGGATGGCGTCCCACCAGGTGTCGCCAGGTGGTGTAGGGGATCAAGACACCGGAATGCGCAGGCCAGGCACGTTGTCCCCGCTCGACCGGGTGCCCACTCGCCCTACTGGGAGGCTTCGTGGGCTGCGGCCTCCACGCAGATCGCCATGGTCCTCGAAGCGGAATGCGTAGCGCTTGATCCCCCACACCACGTCGCGGGACACGACCGCCCGGGGCCACCACGAGCGCGGCCTGGCCCAGGCGGGTCGTGCGGCCCCGCCCTCATGACGGACACACGGGCAGGCCCGATGCGCGCCTGTCACTGAGGCGGATCACCGGTCGGGCAGTTCCTCGTGCGGGCGCGGGGCTGACGTCCCTGACGTCCGCGGACGAGGGTTCCCCACTCGGTCTCCCCCCGCAGGGCGCCCTTGAGCACCTTGCCGCCCGGGTTGCGGGGTAGCGGGGTGTCGCGGACGGCGACGTACTGCGGGATCTTGAAGTCGGCGAGCCGTTCCGCCAGGTACGCCAGCATCGCCCCGACGTCGAACGAACCGGCGGCAGCCGGGACGACGACCGCCCCGACCTTCTCCCCCATGACCTCGTCGGGCACGCCGAGGACCGCTGCCTCGGCGACCCCGGGTGCCCCGGCCAGGGCGTTCTCGACCTCGACGCAGTACACGTTCTCGCCACCGCGGTTGATCATGTCCTTGGCGCGGTCGACGATGTGTACGAGGCCCTCGTCGTCGATGCGGGCGAGGTCACCGGTGTGCAGCCAGCCGTCGACGAAGGTCGCGGCCGTGGCCTCCGGTTTGTTCCAGTAGCCGGCCACGCGGTTCGGCCCGCGTACCAGGAGTTCACCGACGCCGGTGCGGGGGTCCGCGTCGGCGAGTCCGAGGTCCACGACGGGTGCCGCGAAGCCGACCGAGTCGGCGTGGTCGGTCGACCACTCGTGGGGCAGGAACGTCGCGATCGAGGCGACCTCGGTCAGACCGAAGCCGTTGCCGACCCGGGCCGACGGGAAGGCGTCCTTGATCCGCGCGACCAGGGCGGGTGCGATAGGGGCTCCCCCGTAGGCGGCGAGGATGACCCCGCTGGTGTCCAGCGACGCGAAGTCCGGGTGCGCGATCACGAGGTTGTAGATCGCCGGAACGGTGATCACGATGTTGATGCGCTCCTCGGCGATCGTCGTCACGAAGCGTCCGACGTCGAAGGCCGGCAGGATCACCGCCGTTCCACCGACGGCGAGTTGCACGAGCAACTGCGTGTTGCACCCTGTCACGTGGAACAGCGGCACGGAGATCAGGTTGCGCAGCGCGGGCCCGTCGCTCCGGTCCACACCGAGCACCCGCAGGGTGGTCTCGATGTTGGACAGGAAGTTCTCGTTGGTGGTGACGGCGCCCTTCGGAAAGCCGGTCGTGCCGCTGGTGTAGAAGATCGCCACCGGGTCGGTGTGCGCGGAGTCCTCGTGCGCGGCCGGTGGTCCGGCGGGCAGCGGTTCACCGGGCCGGAAGACGTACGCGGCTCCCGAGTCCGTCAGGACGTAGTCGACCTCGGGCTGCGCGAACCTGGTGTTGACCGGAACGACGATCGCGCCGGCGAGCACGCTGCCCAGGAAGGCGCACACCCAGTCGGCTCCGGCCGGCAGGAGGATGGCGGTGCGGTCGCCGGGTGCGATGCCCCGCTGCCGCAGGCCTCCGGCCACCTCGCTCGCGCGCGCCCACAACTGGGCGTAGGTCAGGCGGGGCCCGCCGACCTCGACGACCGCTTCGACGTCGGCATACGCCTCGGCGGAGGCGCGGATCGCTTCGAGGAGGGAGACCGGCAGGTTGTCGTAGCGGGCGATGCCGTCCGGGCCGCGCGTGATGCCGCTGGTGTCGAGCGGGCCGTGCTCGGTGTCGGTCATCCGCTCACGCCCCGGCCGTGAAGTAGCGCCGCGGGTTGTCGACCAGCATCGCGTCGATCTGCTTGTCGCTGACACCGGCCTCGCGCAGGGCGGGCAGCACGTCCGTGGGGATGTGCAGGAAGTTCCAGTTCGGGACCGCGGACTTCACCAGCTGCTGGTAGTCCTCACCGGAGAAGTAGTCCATGTAGCAGGCGGCGTCGTGCGCCAGCACGATGCGGTCGGCGTAGCCCTGCGCGCACAGCGCCGCGATGGTGGCGACCCGGTCGCCGGTGGGGTTGTACATGTCCAGGCCGAAACGGTCGCAGCCTATGGTCGCACCCGAATCCATGATCCACTTCAGGTAGTCCAGGTCGTTGGTGTCGCCGGCGTGGCCGATGACGACCTTCGTCAGGTCCACACCGCGCTGCCGGTAGAACTCGATCGCGAGCCGTCCGGTCTGGTGCCCGGCATTGGTGTGCACGGTGATCGGTGCGCCGGTCCGGACATGGGCCTCGCAGATGGCCGCCTGCACGCGCTCCTGGTCGTGGGTCAGTCCGCGCTCCTCGACCACGCCCTTGAGGAACGCGGCCCGCACTCCGGTGTCTGCGATGCCGTCGGTGACGTCCTTGACGAACAGTTCGGTCATCGGGTCCGGTCCGTCGAAGAGCGTTCCCGGGCCCCGGTAGTGGAAGTAGTGCGGGATCTCGTCGAAGGTGTAGAGGCCGGTCGCTACCACGATGTTGATGTCGACCTCGGCGTTGACCCGCTGGATGCGCGGGATGTAGCGGCCGAGGCCGACGACGGTCGGGTCGACGATGGTGTCGACGCCCGCGGCCTTGAGCTCACGCAGTTTCTGAACGGCGTCGGCCAGCCGCTCGTCCTCGTTCCACCACTCCTGCCCGTAGTTGGCCATGATGTCGGGGGTGAGCACGAAGACGTGCTCGTGCATCAGCGTGGTTCCCAGCTGATCCGCTGTGATCGGGCCGCGAACGGTCGCGACATCGTGGACAGTCATGACTGCCTCCAGGTCGTGCTGCGTCACCATTGACGCCCCGCAGTGAAGCCGGTCGCAGCCGAGCCTGTCGTCGCCCCGTGCGCACAGTTGTGTCGTCAACGCGTGCTGCCGTCGTGGGCGAGAGGCGGCGGTCCACCTGGGAGGACACACCCCGTCCCCTAGGGGTGTTTCGAAAGTCCCGCACAGCACCCACGGCGCCCGGCACGCTCCCCCAGGCTCTTCGAGCAGGGGGCACCCCCACTCGCCGCACCGGCCGAAACCCCGAGTACGTCCGGTACGAGGGCTTTCGTCCGGCACGCCGAGAGCACGCACCGGACACCGCAGGCACCGCACAGGACTTCCGAAACACCCCCTAGCCCGCCGAATCCCGGGGCGGATAGTCTGCCGCCTCAGCGGAGGGAGGGAATCGAAATGGCGGGGACATACCAACTGGACGGTCTGACCACCGGTGACCGCTCTGCGGCCGGTGCCGCGGCGCAGGAGGCCTGGCGCGACTGGTGCTGCCGGGTCCATGGCCATTTCGACTTCGAGTTCGACGACCACTCCTACCGCGGACGGGTGGTCCGCCAGCACACCCGGACCTACCAGCTCATCGCCTGGACAGGAGAAACGGAAGTCGTCAAACGCAGCGCGCGCAGCATCCGCCGCGACCCCCGCGGTCACTACGAGCTCCTCGTACCCCTGCGGGGTCGATTCAAAGTCGGGCACGACGACGAGGCTTCCTGGATCAGGCCGGGTGACATGGCCCTCATTCCGATGGACCTGCCCTCCGCCGTCGCGCACGCCACCGGCGCGGCCGCCCTCACCCTCCTGGTACCCGTCGGTCTCGTCGAGCAGCGCTTGGGGCCGGCCGTCGTACGCAGCCAGAAGATCGTCGGGGACAAAGGGCTGTCCCGAGTCAGCCGGGACTTCGTGGTCAGCCTGCTCCGTCAGCGGGCCCACTTGTCCGGCCCGGAGTTCGACGCTGCCTGCGATCGGGTCGTCGACCTCGTGTGCCTGGCGGTGGACGGCGGGCAGCGGCTGCCCGAGCAGACAGCCGGCGCCGCGGTCGCCGATGCCGTCAGACGGTACGTCCGCGAGCATGTGACCGATCCGGGACTGTCGGTCTCGGCGATGGCCTCTGCGATCGGCTGGTCGCCCCGCTACATCCAGGCCGTGCTCGCACGTGAGGGGACCACCCCCACCGAGCTGATCCGCACCCAGCGGCTGGATCTGGCGCACGCCAAGCTGTCCAACCCGAACCTCGCCGGCCAGACGATCACCGCCATCGCTGCCTCCGTCGGTTTCACCTCCTCCAGCGCCTTCAGCCAGGCGTACCGGCAGCGATTCGGCTGCTCCCCCCGCGATGCGCGCCCTCTTCACCGCCGCGGGCAGTAGGGCAAAGGGACACCTCGGAACGGGGCCTTCGGTCGGGCCGATGGCCTCCTGACCTCATGCGGGCTCCGGCACCTCCTGCGGTGTCGCCAAGAAGGCCGAGATCGTCGCCGTACGCGTCCTGAACAACGCGGGATCGGGCACCACCGCCCAGGTCGTCGCCGGGGATCGCCGGGCGACCGGACGTCGCCGTGATCCGGACGTCGATGTGGTGGCCCGGACAGCGGTAGCCGTTCTTCTCGATGCGCCCTGCGCCTGCCGGTCTGCCCGTCACCAGCGCTCGCGCAGGAAATGGTTCTGGTGGGCGTGGGCCCGGCGCCGTGTGTCCCGGATGCCGCGGGTGGCGGCGGCCTCCGTGCGCAGGGCTTCGGGGTGGGGTGCCATCCGCCGTCGGTCCCGGCGGACCAGCACGACCGTGGAGACCGCCACGATCAGCACGGCGACGGCGAGAGGGATCAGGAAGGACATCGACACTGCTCCTTCCGCCCGGCTGCGCGCCGGGCATGGGGGTTCGCAGGCAGAAAACGGTGGTGGGCGGCACGGGTGACGGCGGACTCGGCACCGGGCGGGCGAACCCGGCTCACCGGGGGAAAAGGCGGTGCAGAGGCCGGACGAACCGGCACGTCAGCCGCCAGGCGACGAAGAGTGCTCCGGCCGGCGCGAGCAGGCGCAGCGCCGCGGTGACGGCGCCCGGCGGTGTGAGGGCGACCAGCGGTGCGGTCGCGCCGACAGCGAGGAACCAGGCGAGCACCGTCACCGAAGAGAGCGCGACCGACACCGGTACCCCGTCCATCCCCCAGGCATCGAGATCGAGGTCCGCGTCGAAGCTGTCCACGGCCGTGACGCCGAGGGCGACGAGCAGCCAGAAGCACACGACCACGACGAGGGCGGCGGTGAGCAGGATCGAGGGAAGGCCGGTGGCGGCCACCACGAGCATCCGCATCATCACGCCCCCTCCCCCGCACGGCACACATGAACGGCGCGCTGCGGCCTTCGGTCCCGGCCCGGGCATCTGCCGGTGTCCGGCACCGGAACCGTCCGCAGTACTCCCCGCGCGTCATGATGCGCGGCGGACACCCGGGAGCGCATTGCCGGTCCCCGGCAGTGTTCACTAGGGTCTTCATGCCGGTGAGCCGCCAAGGAGCGTCACCGGCACGTCAAGATTCCAGGGGGCGGCGTGACGGACCGGGAGATTCCCGAGCAGTATCTGGACGGCTATACCCGGATACTGGGTGAGGCGTCGGCCACGGGCCGACGCCTCACCCGCCAGGAGATCGAGTCACGGCGGACGCTGGGGGAGCAAGCCGCCGACGCGGGCCACGGGCTGCGTGCCCTGGTCGGCGCCCACTTGGCGGCGGCCCGCTCCGCCTGGCCCGGCACAGCGGGATCGGCCGACAGCACACTCGCCGCCATGCACCAGGCGATCGACGCCTTCGCCGAAGGATACGAACGCGCCCAGCGCCTGGCCGTGCGTCAGGAGGAGGCGGCGCGCCGCGAGTTCATCGACGATCTCCTCTACGGGCGCAGTGACCTGGGCCGCCTCGCCGAACGCGCCGAACGCTTCGGTCTGCGCCTGTCCCACGCCCACGCGGTCGCCGTCGCGCAAGGCCCGAACGCCTACCACGAAAGCGATGCGGTGCCCCGGCAGGTCGAGCGCGCGCTCATCGCCCGATTCGGCGACCGCAGCGTCCTGGTCACCACCAAGGACGGACGGCTGTTGTGCATCGTCCCCGGCCACGAGGACGAGATACTCCCCTACTTCGCCAAACAGGCGTACGCCGCCACCGACGGCGGCCGGGTCGCCATCGGCCGGGCGCAGCCCGGACCGGGCGGCGTCGTCCAGTCGTACGAGGAGGCGCTCAACGCCCTCGAACTGGCCGAGCGCCTCGGACTCGACGGCCCCGTGCTGCACGCGGCCGACCTGCTCGTCTACCCCGTCCTCACCCGCGACCGGCAGGCCATGGCCGACCTCGTGGTGAACACGCTGGGCCCGCTCACCTCGGCCCGCGGCGGTGCCCCGCCACTCCTGGACACACTCACCGCGTACTTCGACTCCGGCTGCGTCGCCGCCGAGGCCGCCCGGCGCCTGTCCCTCAGTGTGCGCGCCATGACCTACCGTCTCGAACGCATTCACCAACTCACCGGCGCCGACCCCTCCGACCCCGCCCACCGGTACATGCTCCAGACCGCGGTCATCGGCGCCCGGCTGCTGGACTGGCCCGCCAGGGGCATCTGACACCCCGGCCGCTCAGCGGCTGCGCGTGCGCACCGGACTTTCCGCCGGAGACCGCGGGCCACGTCCACCCCGCCCGCGAGTGGACGATCGGCAGACCCGGACGATCGTCAGACCCGGTTGCCGGAGAGAGAAGAGCGGTGCGGTCGGCTCGACGCCACCGCGCGCACCGCGCGGCGCCGGGCGTCGTCCCGGCCCCCGCCCTCAGGCCGGTGGAACGGCGTGGCCCGCGGCCGCCAGCTGGCGCCGCCCGGCGTCCAGCAGCGCGGCCGCCCGTGGAAGGCCGCACAGCGACCCGGACAACGCCGCCAGGGCCGTGCCCAGAACGGCGGTGGGCGCACCGCGGGCGTGGAGGAACTGCACTTCGAAGGAGAGGTGGTCGGTGAGGACCTGCGGATCGTCGACGTAGTCGGCCGCGGCCACGACGTCCGGGAGACGGCCCAGCTCCTCCAGGACGGACTCGGCGTGCTCGGTGCCGGGGTCGCGCAGCCACGGGTACCGCTCGCGCAACCGGGCGAGCAGCCGGCCCAGCGACTCGGACCGCCGCCGGACGATCCGGGAGTACTCATCGTCGGCGAGGTGCTCCAGGGGTGCCGCCTCCGCTGGGGCTGGCGGCCACCGCGCGGCGAGCATCCCAGCGGCGGTGACCGGATCGGGCGCGTACAGGCCGGCCCCGAGGGTGCGGGCCCAGACGCCCTCGGGCCCGAAGCCCGAACCGCCCGCGAGCACCGGCACGCCGGCGTGCCGGCAGCACTCGACGAGACGGTGCGCGGCAGGCAGCCGCACCGGGATCATGCACGACAGGCCCACCAGGTCGGGCCCCCGCCGGTGCACATGGGACAGCAGGTGCGGGACGAGAACGTGGGCGCCCAGGAACGTCAGGTCGAAGCCGCGCAGCCGCAGTACCTCGGCGGCGATCCGAGCCGGCAGGGTGTGGCGCTCCCCCTCGACGCACGCGAACACCACACGGCGGGCCGGGGCGAAGTCCGGAGGCCGCGGCGGGCGGGCCACGGCGGCCACGGCCCTCACCACCCGCTCGCTCACATGGGTGGCGGCGTGCTCCTGGGCCACGCTCCACTCGGTGGACACCCACCGGGCGCCGACGGCGGCCTGCGCCGGAGCGATCAGCCGGAGCAGGATGTCCTCCGCCGAGGTCCCGGACCGCAGCAGGCCCAGGGCGAGCGCGGTGGCCCCGGCCTCGTCGGCGTGGGCGAGGTGGTCGTCGAAGGCGGCGCGGACCTCCGGCGCCGCGGCGGACAGGCCGGTCACCGGGGGGCTCCAGCGGCGGCGGGCGAACCGGGTGAGGCCTGCAGCGCCAGCACCGCGATGTCGTCGTGGGCATGCCCGGCCAGCCAGTCGGCGGTGCGCAGTTCGATCCGCTCGGCGACCGCGCCGGCGGGCATCCCCGCACAACCCGCCAGGTCGTGCGCCAGCCGCTGCTCCCCGTACTCCTCGGCGCCTTCGGGGCCGCCCCGTGCCTCGGTGACCCCGTCGCTGTACAGCAAGATCAGCTCGTCGCGCGCCAGGCGGACTTCGGCCTGGGCGAATTCCGGGCCGGGCAGGGCCCCCACCAGCATCCCGCCCACGTCCACAGCCTCCACGGCGCCGCCATGGCGCAGCACCAGCGGAGGCATGTGCCCACCGCCGGCGAGCACGACGTCCAGGGTGTCTCCGGCGCCCGGGCGGGCGGTGCCCATGACCACACTGACAAACCGGCCCGAGTCCGCTTCGAGCAGCGACTGGTTGAGCACCTCGAGCACACACAGCGGCCGGGACTCGACGTGGGCCAGGGTCCGCAGGCTCTGGCGGACGTGGCCGGTGAGCACGGCCGCCTCGACGCCCTTTCCGCAGACGTCCCCCAGGGCGAAGTCCACACCGCCGCCGTCCCGCGCGGGTTCCACCTGGTAGAAGTCGCCGCCGAAGCCCAGCGCCTCCGGGGCGGGGCGGTAGGCGGCGCCCAGCCGCACCCCCGGCACCTCGGGCAGCGGTGCCGGGTCCAGGCCCGACTGGAGCACGGCCGCGGTGTGGGCCTGCTGGGTGTAGAGCGCCGCGGCCGACAGCGCCATACCGGCCCGGAAGGCGTACTCGCGCCTCACGGCGGCGTCCGCGGTGTCCAAGCCCCGGGTTCCCGCCGACCGGACGAGAACCAGCGCCCCAGTCGGCGCCCCGCCGCCCGGCAGTGCCATCACCAGCGTCTCGCCTCCCGTGCCCGGAACCGGCGGCGCCGCCCCGCCGAGCGCACCGAGTTCGCCCGGCCGGCAGGGAGCGGGCCGCAGCCACAGGCCCGACAGGGCCCGCACCAGTTGCGGCACACGGTCGAGCAAGGACGCCGGCAGCACGCCCGACTCCGCCGCTGCGCCCGGCGCCGCGCAGCGGTACCACTCCGCGTGGCCTCTGCGCGGCGGCAGTATGAGCACCGCGGCGTCAGCCAAGGCCGGCACGGCGAGTTCCACCACCCCCCGGGCGGTGCGGCCGTGGTGCAGGGAAGCGCCCAGCCGTCGGACCGCTTCGCCGAGGAACGCCGCGCGGGACCGCTCGGCGCGCAGATCGGCCTCGCCCTGGCAGACCGCGGTCACGTCACTGACGAGCCACACCGCACAGTCCTCCACCGTGCTCCTGCGCCCGGTCAGCCGCCGGCCGCGGAAGTCGGCCTCGAAGCGCGCGGCCGAGTCGACGGCCGCCTGCCCCAGGGGTCCGGCCGAGACGGGGTCCGGCACCATCCCCGGCCGCAGGCCCGGGAAGTAGACGCCGGTCAGGCCGTTGCACCAGCGCACCACACCGGTGGCGTCGCAGACCACGACCGCCTGGTCGACGAGGTCGAGCAGGGCGTTCAGCAGCTTCTGCCCGGGACGGCCCCGTGTCTCCCCGGCACCGCCGTGCGCCGCCGGGCTCGGGGCCCGCGTGCCCGTCACCGGGCCCGCGCCCCGGGAGGACGTGCCCCGGCACTGCATGAAACGCGGCCGGCTTCCTCGCCGGCCGGCAGAGGAGAGATACGCACCGCCGCTCCACACTCCGGCGCCGGAAAATTCTTTACATCCGATTTCTCATGATACAGTCCGCTTTCGTCCCTTGCCGGGGCCCCGCGCGCAGGAGCCGGGCCCTGCCGTGCGCCACCGCGCCGGCCCGGGGCCGAGCCCGGCTCGACGAGGCCGTCCGGGTCGCGGTGCCGGACGCACCGTGGGGTCTTCACAGGCGCCGGCACCGTCCCGGTCGGTCAGGGGTTCAGCAGGTCGGGACGCCGGGAAGCCAGGCGTCGGGGACGTCGATGAAGATGTTGGGGATGTAGTCGCCGTAGTCGGGCAGATACGACCAGGCGTCGTTGCTGTAGCCGTCCTAGTTGACGAGCTGACCGTGGACCTGGCACTTCACGCGTACGGTCGTCGGGCCGGCCAGGCTGGCCACGCGGGTGGAGTTGGGTCGCCTGGGCCCGGATGCTGACGTCCGTGCCCCAGGTCGGGAACGACGTGGTGTCACCGCCGTCCGTCCGGAGCCAGCTGACGGTCACCCAGCCGTTGTCGTTCAGGCCGACGTTGCAGAAGGTGCCGTCGGCCAGATCGATGCCGGCCCGGTTGGCCACCTGGCGGCCGAACTCGTCCCGCCCGCCGCTGCGTCCGTTCTGGTAGGCGGCCTGCGCCTCGGGCAGGCCCCGGGAGAGGTCCTTCCACTGCTCGCGCCGCGAGGAGGGGTTCCAGTGGTCGTCGTGCGTGTTCCAGGGGCCGACGTCCCAGACGGGTGCCGCCTCGCAGCGCGCCGGCCCGTACACCTGGACCGAGCACTCGCTGCTTCCGTTGGCGAGAGGGCGCGCCGTGAGGGCAGGGCCACGAAGTGGTCGTTGCTGCGTATCACGTGACCGTTGGCGGCGGTGCCGCCGACCAGTCCCTCGCGCGCGGCGTAGACGCGGACCGAGAAGGAGACGGCGGTGAGTGCGGGCTGCGCGGGAGAGGTGCCCTGATCGTCCGCGGTCAGTGTCAGGCCGCGGACCGCGGGCGTGGCACCGGCCTTCGTGCTCCACAGGGTCAGCCGAACTCGCCGGTGGTCACCACCCTCAGCGGTCCCACCAGCATCCGGGTCCTGCGCCAGAAGCAGGGCGACACGGTCAACGCCGAGGGCTACACCAACAACTGGTGGGGCAAGCTGCGCGACCAGAACGGCTTCATCAGCAACATCTGCATCGACAACCCCGCGTACCAACTGCCCGGCGTATCCGTCTGCTGACCCGCTCCACCGCAGGCGCCGGCCCGGACCCGAGTGTCCGGGCCGGCAGGTTCCCGCCCACCGGCCACCCCTTGCCCCGGGCCGGCCGGCCCGAACGGGAGTGTCCGCTCCTTCTGTCTGCACATCGCCCACCGGGCTGCGGAAGAACCAGCCCGCTGGGCGCTGCGGGTGGTGCGCTGCCCGGTTGGACGCCGTGGGTGGTGCGCTGCCCGATCAGCGATGAGGAGATCAGCAAGGCCAGGGACCGCAGGCACCGCAAGGCCCCGACGGACCAGCGCGCCCGAGCAGACCCGTCCAGCAGACCTGCCCCATCTGCGAACACGAGTTCACCACCACCGCGGGCCGAAAGCGCACCCACTGCACCGAAGAGTGCCGCATCATCGCCCGCACCATCGAAGACGTCCGGGAAAACGCACCTGTCCGATCTGCGGCGACCCCTTCGAAACCCCGAAGACCTCCCGCCGGATCCGCTGTTCACCGGCCTGCCGCAAGGATGCGGGACGCAGACGCGACCAGGCTCGCGACGAAGACCGGGCCCGTCGACCTGACGGTCGCCGGGCCCGCACCATCAGCCCCTCAAACGCAACCCGTCCAGTTCACTGCCGATCGCATCCCGCAGCACATCGTGCTGCGGACCGAGCGTGAACCGCTCTTCACTCCACCGCTAACGCGGATACAGCCACACCGGCCTGCCCACCAGCTCGGCCGGCTCCCACTCGAACCGCGGCCAGACATGGGCGTGCAAGAACGGGGCCGTGTTGCCGAGGATCTCCAGGTTGACCCGGCGGAAATCGGGGTCCAGCCGTCGGCAGGCCCGCTCAACCGCTTCTCCGAGTTGGTCCATTTCGGACAGAAACGAAAGCCGCTTGGTCCTCGGCAGGTCGGACAGCCGTTGAACACCCGGCTCGTCCACGAGGAGAACCGAGTACCCGGGCAGGAACTGAACGTCGCCGATCACCGCGAAGCCAGACTCAAGCCGCCGCAGTACGGTCGGGTTCTCGCCCCGCAGAGCAGCCCCGATCCGGTCCATCCGCCACTCACCAGTCACGGCCCGAGCCTACCCACCAGCGATCAAGACCTGCTCCTCTCTCCCCACCCTCCCCACTCACGTCAAAGACCGGCCGAGCGAGGCGAGGAACGGCCCCGGCAGTTTTCAAGAATCGCCGTCACCAGCCGGCACCGGGTCGAGCAGGTCGAGATAGCCCATCTTGGCCTCGTTGGCCCGCTGGATATGTACCGGGTTCAGGACCTCGGCCAGGTGCGGCAGGCCGAGCCCGACGGCGGTGGCGCGGATGCGGGTGCCGGTCAGCTCGCTCGACGGGCTTCCTCGGTCGGGGCGGGGGAGGTGAAGGGGCGAGTGCCGGTCAGCTCGTCGTAGACCTGTAGCGGACAGCGGCGGCCGACCTCGACGCGGGCGGCTGCGGCTCGGTTCAGCACAGCCTGCAGCGGTCCGGTCTCCGGCCCGACCGGCCGGCGGCGGGGGTGCCTCTATGTCTTTCGTCAAGCCCGAGCTGGTCATGCGGCGACCGCTTCGGGCAGGCACGAGCAGGACGCGATGCGCAGGCCAGCCGGACCCCCG
Organism: Streptomyces caeni; assembly: GCF_042678285.1. Taxonomy (NCBI): domain Bacteria; kingdom Bacillati; phylum Actinomycetota; class Actinomycetes; order Kitasatosporales; family Streptomycetaceae; genus Streptomyces; species Streptomyces caeni. The sequence goes on along the minus strand of NZ_JBHUDX010000030.1, from coordinate 143,789 downwards.
CGTCGCGACCTCCGCGTGAGCGCCATCGGTGCCCACCGTGACGACCACCACCGCGGCAGCGAAGCCCAGCGCTCCGAGCAGTGCCCCGACAAGGGCAAGCCCCCATGTGCCGGTGACGAGGTGAGAGGCGCCGACCAGTCCTCCCCCGAGGATCAGGCCCACCAGCGCACCGGCCGGCAAGCCACCCCCGATGGGCATCCCGCCGGTCTGCAGGGCCCGAGCGGCAACCCGGGTGTCCCCTCCCCTGAGAAATTCGGCCACGGCCACCCCCGCCGCCGAAGCGGCCCATGGGATGCCCGGAACGCCTGCGATCAGCAGGCCGCCGACCCGCACGCTGCGCCGCAGCATTCCCTGCCCGTTCACATCATGGCGTCGCAGTGGCCGGCGAAGGCTTTCCCCTGCCTCGCGATCGCGCCAAGACCACCCACTCGACCAGCGGATTCGTCCCCGACCACCCACTGCATGAGGTGCTGGGGCACCCGACCGGCGCGTCGGGCCCCGACCATGCCCACCAGGTGAGAGCAGCAGACAGCCAGGGCCCATCGCGATCAGTTCGGCGCGGCCGACCCAACCGAAATGGCGAGGTCAGAGCCGTTCCGTCATCGAGAGAAGGACTGTGGTCATTGCGGTCGCACCCTGGGAAGAGCGCGTGCCAGACGGTGGGAGCGGTGCCGGGAAGGTCCGCTTCCGATGCCGAACCGGCATCGGAAGCGGACCTTCCGCTGGGTGTGTACGCGCGTTGCTCGGCGACCTGCCCGGGTACGGATGCGGGTCTGCCGGCGCCGACGGGACCTGCACCCCAAGGCGGTATGTAATTGTGGAGCGTCTCACCCATTCATATCAGGTGGAGGCGGGAGTTGACTTCGACCACAGTGGCCAGCACCTGCAGTGTGACGACCGCCACCGCGGTGATCCGTATCTGGTTCTGGGCGACGACGCGCCCCTTGATGCCGCGCGCGCGGACCACGCCTGCCGCTCGGCGGTAGCGCGCATGGCCTGTCCGGTATACCCACATGGCAAAGAAGATCGTTGGGACCCCGACGACGAATCCGAGCAGATGGCTGTCCCCGTCCCTGGCGTGCATCAGCAAGCCGCCGACCGCGAGGAACGAAAAGCCGGTGCGTCGCCAGGCATGGTCGGTGCGTTCCGGTTGCAGGCCGGGGTCCACGGCCGCGGTGGTGGGACGGCTCACGTTGCCGTTCATCCGCCCTTCTTCGAGATCAGGATGGCCATGAGGACCAGGACGAGGACGGAGACGATGCTCAGCCCGACCGCGACGTTGCGCAGCATCTTCGACTTGGCGGGCAGCGGGTCACCCAGCCGCATGGCCCGCTCATGGGCAGCCCAGTTCCCGTACGCCGTCACGGAGATCATCAGACTCAGGCCGGAGAGGATCAGCGCGAGCAGTTCGCGTCCGCCCTTGATGCCGAAATACGGTGCGAACTGGATGACTGCGACACCGGCACCCAGCAGGGCCAGCGAGGTGCGCACCCAGGCCAGGAAGGTCCGCTCATTCGCCAGGGAAAACCGATAATCCGGGTCTTTGCCGCACTCGTACAGCGGAGGTTGACTGTCGCGCAGTCGGCTGAGCAGCCGGGCGGGCTTCACAGTGGCAGTAGTCCCATTTCTATCCGTGAAGGACATTTCGTAAATTTGTCCCTTTTCTAGGCTGCATCCTGGCCGAAGTTCGCCGGCCTGCCGGGTCACCGGGGGAGCCGGGCGGGCCGACCGCTGCCTACCGGGTGCACCGAATCTCGATACAGATATGAGCAGTTAGACATATGCATAACTGATTATACTCTAGCCGCATGAGGCCCTTGCCCGTCGATGGCACCCGCCCTGCCGGTGGCACATCACGTGCCCGGCTGCTCACCGACACGGTCACCCGGCTGCGTCGGTCCCTCCGCTTCTCAACGGGGGGCGAACGCCCTTGGGAGATACTTCCGATGGCCCAGCTCGAACTGCTGCAGGACCTTGCGGAGCACTCCCCGGCCCGCATCGGCGACATCGCCGCGCGCAAGCGCCTCGCGTTCAGCACGGTCAGCGGACTGATCGGTCAGATGATCAAGAACGATCTCGTTGCCCGCGCCATCGATCCGGCCGACCGCCGCGCCTCCGCCGTCACCCTCACCGAAGCGGGCAGAATCCGGCTGGAGGCCTGGACGCGTGGTCAAGAGCGACGGCTGGACAGTGCGCTCGACTCGCTGGACGAAGCTGACCGGTCCGCGATCCAGGCCGCGCTGCCTGCCCTGATACGGCTGGCCCGGCAGCTGGACGAGTAACGGCGCTGCCGCAGCCGGACGTCGGCGGCTTGCTCAGTCCGAGCCGTAGTACAACCGGAGGAACTCCTCCATCGCCGCGTCGACGCCGGCGCGGTCACCGCTGGCGAGCAGGTCGAGCAGCAGACCGCGGACGGTGGCGAGTCCCAGCCTGGCACGGTTCCGGGCCGCCGCAGGGTCCATGCCCGCGGCGACCTCGGCGGCCACGAGCGGCTCCAGCCAGTTCGTCACAAGCCCTTCGAGGACCGGGACAGCCTCGGGGCGCCCCCGCAGTGCGTGCCCGCAGATCTCGAAGAAGAGCCGCTCCTGACCGGCCAGCCGAGGGTCTGTCAACTGCCGCCACAGAAGCCGCGCGACATCCGCGGGCGAGAGACCGGGCTCCGCGCGGAGCCGGGACAGCAGCTCACGCTGGCGCCGCTCCGACGTCCGGACGATCTCGACGAGCAACTGTTCCTTGGAGCCGAAGTAGTGGATCAGCATGCGATGGCTGACGCCGATCGCGGCGCCCAGGCGACGCAGACTGAGGTCCGCTATGCCGTGTGCCGCGACGTGGTCGACGGCCGCGTCCACCAGCTGTGCGCGCCGGTCCCCGCCCGTGCCACGCCCGGCCTCCCCGGCCGCGTGCGAGTCATCCATGTTCACCACATCGCGAGTGTACCAATTGGTACACGGCTCATGTACCGTGTGGTACATGAAGTCCGTCACCGTGTCGATCGACGTGCCGCAGACGCCCGAGCAGGCCTATGACTTCCTCGATGTCATGGCTCACCACGAGCGATTCACCGACCACTACCTGACCGACTGGCGCTACAGCGGCCCCGACCGCGGCACCGGATCGTGCGCCACGGTCACGGCCGCGCTGGGCGGAACGAAGACCGACGTCACCATCGAGGTCGTCGAGGCCGACGCACCGCGGCGCATCGTCGAACGCAACGTCAGCGCGGCCGGCCGGCGCCTGGCCCACGGCACCTACGCCATTGAGCCCCTGGGGACCGGCGGGAGCCACATCTCGTTCACGTACACCTGGGCGCGCGCTCCTCTCGCGGACCGGCTGCTGGCCCCCGTCGTGCGGTCCACGATGCGGCGCGCCAACCGCACGGTCATGCGGCGTCTGGCCGTCGAGTTGGCTCGCCACGTGTCCACTGCCGGTTCCTGACGTCGATGCGTACCGGCTGTCCGGCCCGGTACCGGGGCCCGGGGCCCCACAGCAGTGCCCCCGGACAGCCGGGCGCAGACCCGCCCGAGCCGGCGCTCGACACATAACCGGGTCCAGACGCATGGTCCGTCGGTGGCAGCAGCTTGCCTCTTCACACTCCGAACAGTCCCGCCGCGTTGTCGTGGCACACCGCCCGCAGCCACTCCTCCCCGAGACCGAGCCGCTCCAGGGCGTGGAGCTGATGCACGTACGGATAGGGGATGTTGGGGAAGTCGGAGCCGAGCAGGACACGGTCACCGAGCCCGGCCAGCCGGGGCAGGACCCGTCGGGGGAACGGCATGAGCCCCTCGGTGAAGTCGGTGAACGCCATCGTCGTGTCCAGCCGCACCTCCCCGTACCGGTCGGCCAGGCCGAGGAACTCCTCGTACTCGGGCATCCCCAGATGCGCGACCACCAGCCGCAGCCGGGGATGCCGCGCCAGCACCCGCGCGATCGGCTCGGGGCCGGTGTGCTTGCCGGGCGCGGGCCCGGAGCCACAGTGGATCACCACGGGTATCCGGGCCTCGGCCAGCAGCCCCCATGCGGGATCGAGGAGTTCGTCGGCCGGGTCGTACGCCCCCACCTGCACATGTGCCTTGAAGACGCGCGCGCCCGCCTCGACGGCCTCCCTGACGTAGGTCTCGACGCCCGGCTCGGGATACAGGGTGGCGGTGTGAAGGCAGTCGGGGGTGCGGCGGGCGAAGTCGGCCGCCCAGTCGTTCAGCCACCGGGCCATGCCCGCCTTGTGCGGGTACAGCATCGCGGTGAAGGCGCGTACACCGAACTCCCGCAGCAGAGCCGCCCGTTCCGCCTCCTCCCGCCGGTAGGTGATCGGCCATTCCAGCCCCCCGGTCAGCGGCCCGAGCGCGTCGAAGTAGCCCCAGACCTTGCGCAGGACGCGCTCGGGCATGAAGTGCGTGTGGACGTCGACCAGCCCGGGAAGACCGAGCCGCCCCCAGAAGCGGCGGACCTCACCGGCCTCCTCACCCGCAGCTATGTCGCTCATGGTCCCTCGCGAACCCGTGGCTGCGCCGGCGCGCGGCGACCCGTGCATGGTGCGAGGGGCCGTGGGCGGGGTGGGTCCGGCAGAACCGGCAGGCTCCGCAGATGCCATGCGGTGATCGTTCATATCGCCCACGATCGCCCCTGGTGCGGTGGCGGGTCCACTCCCTCGCGCCGGGGATCCGTGAGTGATGCATCACCCGGCCCTCCGGCGGCGAGGAGGCCCCGGCACGGCACGCAGGTCCGGCCTGCGGTGTGCCGCAGGCCGCCCGCCCGGTCGGCTGCTCCGGGGAGCGCCGGCCGGAGCCGGTCTTCAGGCGGCCGTCGAGCAGGTGCTCAGGACTGCCCGCCGGGATTGCGTACAGAGCGGGGAAGCTCATCCGCCTTGCGGCGCGCCCGACCCCGCACCGTCGATACGTTCGCCGCCAACGCAACGGTCGTGATCCCTGCCCTGCGACCGGCCGAAGGGGTCGCCTGCCGGAGGTGAAGACGTACGGTCCCGCCGCTGTCGCAAGGCGCGCTGTCACGGCGCTCGCCCTTCACTCCTCTCGTACGAACCCGTGCCGGAGCACTGCCCGGCACCAGTGCTCCTCACCGGTGAACTGCACATGGACGGCGCCGGCGCGGGGCACCTGCCGGGCACAGGGAGGCGAGGCGCCTGACCATCACGGCGTCGGCCCGCGCGCGTGGGCCGGCCAAGGACGACTCCGACCAGGACGAGTACCAGTCCGCCCAGTTGCCGGACCGTCAGCACCTCTCCGGCGACCACGGTGCCGAGCAGCACACCCGTAACGGGGTTGAGCAACCCGATGAGGCCCACTGTCCCCGCCGGCAGGTGCCGGAGCCCGGTGAACCAGGCGGCGAAGGCCAGCGCGGTGGCGATCAGCGCGGCGTAGCCGAACGCAAGGAGCACTCGTGCGGAAAGCGCCGGCGGAGGGCCCTCCGCTGCCGCGGCGACGGGCAGCAGGAACAAGCCTCCGGCGGTGAGCTGCCAGGCGGTCGAGGCCAGGACATCGGCACCGGCGCCCCAACGCTTGGCCAGGATATGGCCGAAGGACGACACCAGCATGGCCGAGGCCGAGGCGAGGACTCCCGGCACGCTCACCCCCTCCGCCCCCGTGAGAAGCATGACGCAGACCCCGCCGAGCCCGATCGCGGCGCCGGCCAGGTGTGCGACGCCGGGCCGTTCGGAGACCAGCACCCAGGCGATGAGCATCATCGCCATCGGAGACACGGCCATGACGGTCGAGGCGACGCTGGTCGGAAGCGACTGGGAGGCGGCATAGACGAGGACGAAGAACACGCTCACATTGAGCAGCCCGAGCACCGCGGACCGCCCCCACCACGCGCCGCGCGGCCCCTGCCTGCACAGGGCCAGCAGGACGAGACCGGCGGGCAGCGCACGCAGGGCCGCCCCGTACAGCGGGTTGTCCGCCGGGAGAAACTCGTGGGTGACGAAGTAGTTGGTCCCCCAGGCCACCGGCGCGACCGCGGTCAGTACCACCCATCGTATGTTGGCTTCCATGGAAGACAATATAGCTTCCCGGGAAGCTATATTGTGTGTCCATGGAAAGCTCTCAGCCGCTGGACCGCGTAGCCCGCATTCAGGCCGACTGGCACCGCGAACGGCCCGATGTCGATGTCACCCCACAGGGAGTGATCGGCCGACTGCACCGCCTGGCCGGCCGGCTCACCGAGGAGCTCCGCCTCGTCTACGGCCGCTACGGTCTGAGCGAGGGAGAGTTCGACGCGCTGTGCGCGCTGCGCCGCGCCGGAGCCCCGTACGAAAGGGCACCCGGCGAGCTCGCGGCGCACACCATGGTCACCACCGGCGCGATGACGAAGAGAATCGACCGCCTGGAGCGAGCCGGGCTCGTCACCCGCCGCCGTTCCGACGACGACCAGCGTGGCCGGATCGTCGCCCTCACCGGACCCGGACGCGAGCTGATCGACCGGGCGTTCACCGATCACATGCGAAACGAACGCCACCTGCTGGATCTCCTGACCGCCGCCGAGGCCGAGTCGCTCCAGGCGCTGCTCACAACCTGGCTGTCCCGTTTGGAACATCAGCCCGCTTCCGGCAGCGAGTGACCCTCCGTCCTTCCGGGGCCGCGACCAGCGCCTGGAGGCCCTCGACGTGCTCGACCGTTCCCCTGCAGGTCCCGCCCCGAATGCCAATGCCGCAGCCGGTGCCGGTGCCGGTGCCGGTGCCGGTGCCGGTGCCGGTGCCGGTGCCGGTGCCGGTGCCGGTGCCGGTGATCACAGGAGAGACCATCGCCCCCACATGACCAACGCGCTTTTATCTGCGGGGAGTTCGCCCTCGTGGTCGATCTGGGCCGGCCGAGGATCATCAGGCGCCGGTTCCCGCCGCGGTCAGTCGGCGGTGGGATCGACGGTGAAGTAGTGGCCCTTGTCCAGGTCCTCCAGGAGGCCGGGGCCGACCGGGTGCCATCCCAGCAGTCCGCGGGTCAGCGCGCTGGAGGCCGGCTGGTCGATGGAGAGGACGGCACCCAGGAAGCCGAAGTCCTCGGCCGGGCGGGAGGCCGTCGGCAGGTCGAGGTGGCGGCCGATCACCTCAGCGATGTCACGGATCGGCACCCCTTCGTCCCCGACAGCGTGCAGCATCGATCCCGCCGGGGCCTGCTCCAGGGCCAACCGGAACAGTCGGCCGGCGTCCGCCACGTGCACTGCGGGCCAACGGTTGGAGCCGTCGCCGCTATAGCCCGCCACCCCCTTTTCCCGGGCGTCGGCGATCAGCCAGGAGACGAAGCCCGGGTCTCCTTCTCCGTGCACGGTCCGGGGAAGCCCCACGACGCACGAGCGGACACCGCGTGACGCCAAGTCGAGAGTCGCCCGGGCGTTCGCGGCGCGGCCCGCCATGAGCGAGCCGGGCGGAAACTCGGGACGGTCGCGCTCGGTCGCCATCGTGCCCGGTATCGCGGGCGTACCGGAGGCGATGACCAGGGGCTTGCCGGAGTCCCGCAGTGCCGCGCCGAAAACCTCGACGGCGCGCGCATCGGTCCGCACGGATTCGTCGAACCGGGAGAAGTCATGGCCGAACGCGAGGTGGACGACGCCGTCGCACCCGGCTGCGCCGGCGCGCAGGGTGTCCAGGTCCTCGAGGCCGCCGTGGAGCACCTCCGCCCCTCTGGCGGCGACAACCTCGGCCGAGGAGTCCGACCTGGCGAGCCCGAGGACCTGGTGTCCCGCGCCGATGAGTTCAGGTACGACGGCCGAGCCGACCCAGCCGGACGCGCCCGTGACGAATACACGCATGAAGAACCTCCGTGATGTCAGGAACTGTCATCAGCATAGCGCAGTAATGTCAGGGCCTGTCATCGCGTAGGATCACCCCATGGGTAGATGGGAGCCGAATGCGCGAGGGCGACTGGCGGAGGCGGCGCTGAGGCTCTACGCGGAGCAGGGTTTCGAGCGGACCACGGTCGCCGAGATCGCCGAGGCGGCAGGGCTGACCGAGCGGACCTTCTTCCGGCACTTCGCCGACAAGCGCGAAGTCCTCTTCTACGGGACCGAGATGGCGCTGGACTTGCTCACCCGCACCATCGCGGAGGCCCCGGCCTCGGCGTCCCCGATGGACGCGGTGGGCGCAGCGCTGGAGTCCTTCGGCACCTTCTTCCAGGAGGACCCGGAGCGCGTCCGGCGGCGGGACGCGGTCGTCTCCGCCAGCACCGAGCTGCGTGAACGTGAACTGGTCAAGCTGGACGCCTTCGCCTCGGCGATGGCCGGCGCGCTGCGCGAACGCGGCACGCCGGAGCCGGCCGCCGGCCTGGCCGTCGAGGCCGGCCTCGCCGCCTTCAAGGTCGCCTACGCCCGCTGGGTCGCCGCCGAGCCCGGCAAGGCGGGCAGGACGGACGAGCAGGATCTGCCCCGGCTTTTCCGCACGTCACTGGCGGAACTGCAGAAGATCCTCACGGACCGCACGTCGGCATGACCGCGGCGAAGCACCAGCCCGAGTTGCACCGACGGCCACCGCGGTGAGACCCCGGCAAGCCGGGCCGGATTTCGTTGCCTCGCCGTCGCCCAGGCCATGCCGGGCTTCGCCTCGGAGTCCGGACGGCTGCGGTTCGTCCGCTCCCGGCTGGGCACGATGTTCCCGTGCGTGCCGAAGCAGCCGGGCTGGAACAAGCGACTGCGGGCTGCGTTGCCGCTGGTCAAGCGGGCGATACGGCTCCTTGCGGCGGACACCGGCTTCTGGTTCGACAACCGCTGGATCATCGACTCGACCCCGGTGGAGTGCGGCCGCTCGCGGCCCACGGTGAAGCGGTCGGACATGGCCGCTGGGCCGGATACGGGTACTACGCCGGCCATTCGCGGTTCTTCCGGGGCCTGCGACTGTACCTGGTGTGCGCCCCGACCGGCATGCCGATCCTGTGGGCCCTGGCCAGCCCCAAGCCGGGCGAGCGCGAAGTGCTGACGGCGATGCCGGATCGCGAGCCGGACGCGGTCACCGGCCGACCCGGCCTGCCGTTCGTCGCGGACAAGGGCTTCGTCTCCAAGGAGTTCGAGGCCGATCTGGCCTTGCGCGGAGCGGCGTTGCTGCGGCCGTCGTTCAAACGGGAGAAGCGCCGCGGGGCGAGCCGCTGCTGAAGTCGGTGCGGCAGTTGATCGAGTCGGTGAACGACACCCTCAAGGGCCGGCTCGACCTGGAACGGCGCCGCGGCCGGACCTTCGAGGATTCGCGGCCCGCGTCGCCCAGCGCGTCCTCGCGCTGGTCGCGGCGATCTGGCACGACCACAGGACCGGACAGCCGGTCATGCGATCTCTGATCGCCTACGACCACTGATCACATCGGAATGACTCGTCTGGGCGAGAGCGGGCCGGCGTCGCTGCTGGGCTGCGTGGTGGTCGGCTGTGCCGTCGACGTCGTCCTTGATGCGCTTGGAGGGGATCGGCATGGCATCCGGTGTGGGGCACGGCCGGCCTCGATGGGGTCCCGGGGTGCGGGGCGGACCGCGGCGGAGTGCACCATGACGCCCGACCTGTCATCGCTTCTGCCGGAGCGCCCATGGTCCATCGGCCCGCCCCGCCATTGCCGCTCTCGCTCAGGCGGAAACGCAAGTTACGCACGATCCTGGCCAGCGCGCTGACCAGGCGGGCGGTGGCCGCGCAGGCGGCGCTCGCAGGCGCCCGCCCATGCAATTCAGGTGGGAGTGAGTCGGACCGTGCTCCCGGCCGGCGCCGGGGCCGTGCTGTCCGCACGCATCGACTACGAGACGCACCACCTCAACGTCGGCGCCTGGCCGGCCACCACCGGCCGCGTCGCCACCGCCGTGGTCGCCGGCTCCCCCGGCCCCAGCAGCTTTGGACAGCGAACGGGCACCTCCGCCTCGTCCCGCGCTGTCGCCCCACGCGGTGCTCCCATGTCCCGGAGAGCCCGGCCGGTCCTCTCCACTACCGGACGGTCTTCGTGCCCCGGGGGTCCTCCTCGGCCGACGACTCGAGCTCCCCCCGAGCATCGAGCCGGTAGAGCAGGACGACCGCCGGGCCGACCAGGATCAGCGCGACCACGCTGACGATCACCAGCCAGGTGAGGGTTTCCGGTGCCCCCGCGGCCTGAGCCACGGTCAGCGAGGTGGGCAGCGCATAGGGGCGCTGCGCGACTCCCCAGGCGACGACCACCAGCACGACGGAGGCGACTGCGGTGCCCCGGGACCACAGGGTGCTTCCCCGGATGAGCAGCCAGGCGGTGGCCAGTCCGCCGAGGGCCGAGAGGACCACGAGCACAAGCCCGGCTCCGCCGGTGAGTCCGTCATGTACGTAACGCGCGTCGTCCCGGGTGACGAACAGGCCGACGAGGGCCAGGACGGCGAGCGCGGCGAGGCCGCAGAAGGCGCGCAGCCGGAAGTAGCCGACGAGGTCGTGGACGCCGAGGCGGTACGCGTCTCCGGTGAGGAACACCGCCCCCAGGTAGGCGCTCGCGGCGACGGCCAGCAGCCCGGTCATGACCGAGGTCGGGTTGGTCCATGCCTCGGTCGACGCGTGCCTCGCGCCGGCCGTCACCCGGCCGGAAACCACGCCGCCGACCGCCGTGCCGAGGAAGTACGGGGTGAGCAGGGAGGCGACGGCGAAGGCCGCGCCGTAGATCCGCCGTCCTGACAGACGGCGGGTCGGCTTGCGCAGGGCGAATCCGGCGCCGCGGAGCACCAGGCCGACGGCGGCCAGCGCCAGTGGCAGCCACAGCGTGGCGAACACCGCCTGGAAGACCGTCGGAAAGCCGGTCCACATGACGACCAGGACGAAGATGAGCCAGACGTTGTTGACCTCCCAGACCGGAGCCATGGCGTCGTCGATCAGTGCCCTCGGCCGCCGCCCCCGCTCCGCGCCCCCGGCGACGAGGTCCCAGAACCCGGCGCCGTAGTCGGTGCCCCCACCGCAGGCGTACGCCGCGAGCGCGAGCAGCAGCACCCAGGCAACGAGCGTCTCCATCATGGGGGGTCGTCACTCTCGTGACTCGCGCGGGGCGCCGCCGACGCCCCGGCCGGTGGCCTGGCTGACGGCGCGGGCGGTGGGCCATAGGGCGTCATCCGCTCCGGGGCGTCGTCCGTCGGCAGCGGACCCGGCTGCTCGTCCGCCAGCCGCCACCGGAGGCGCATACGCAGCAACACGGTCACCATCGCCGCGAAGACGCACAGGTAGACCGCGACCACGGTACCGAGCATCGCCCATACGGCGCCCGCCGAGGAGGTGGTCACCGCCTCCGAGACCCGCATGGTCTGGTAGACGATCCAGGGCTGCCGCCCCACCTCCGTGGTGATCCAGCCGGCCTCCACCGCGACGACCGACGCGACTCCGGACAACGCGGCGGCGCGGAAGAACCAGCGCGACCGGGGCAGGTCGTGCCGCCGCCACCACGACCACGCGTACCACAGCGCGAGCAGCATCAGCAGACTTCCGATCACCACCATGATGTCGAACGACCAGTGGACGATCGTGGCCTGACCCGGTGTCGGGCGGTCGCCGACCGGGACGGAGGTGAGTCCCGTCACCCGGGTGCCGGGCCTGAATCCGGCGAGGACCGAGTCGAAGGAGGGGATCTTGACTCCGCCCGACACGCTTCCGTCCGGGTGCAGGCGCCCGAAAACATACTCGGGCACGTGCGTGTCGGTGTTCCAGACCAGTTCCATCGCGGCGAACTTGACCGGCTGCCGGCGGAACAGCGAGCGGGCGATGAAATCGCCGAGCACCAGCTGCACGGGGGTGGAGGCGGCGGCGACAGCGAACGGTACGCAGAATCCGAGCCTGTGATACCGGTCCCGGCGACCGCGCAGCCAGCCCGTCGCGTAGACACCGGCCACCACGAAACCGGCCGTCATGAACATCGCGACCACAAAGTGCCAGTACTGCGGACCGAACATGGGGGTGAACATGGCGGCCCGCGGATCGACGTTGACGGGGCGTCCCGCGGCACCGGAGGCGAAGCCCCTCGGGGTGTTCATCCAGGAGTTGGCCGCGAGGATGCCGAACGCCCCCACCAGGGCGATAGCCGGAAGCGGCGCTCCGAGCCAGAAGTGCGTCCACGGCTTGAGCCTGCGCCAGCCGTACAGGTATACGGAGATCAGGATCGCTTCGAGGAAGAAGGCCCAGGCCTCCACACCGAACCCGATGCCGAAGACGCTTCCCCAGCGTCCCATCATGCCCGGCCACAGCAGGCCGAACTCCATGGAGAGCACGGTGCCGGTCACCACCCCCACCGCGAACTGCACGGCCATCACCGCGGACCAGCGGCGTGCCAGTTGCAGGGCCACGGCGTCGCCGCTGCGCAGACCCCGAAAGTGCATCAGCAAAGTGAGGAAGGGGAACGCCACACCGAGGGGGACCAGGATGATGTGCGTGCCCAGGGAGAACCCCATCAGCATGCGGGCGGGCAGGAGTTGCGCCGGGCCGCCGGTCGCCGACTCGGCCGCCAGCTGAGACAGGACGCTCATGCCGGCCCCGCACGGCGTGAGGTGAAGGCACGCTCCCGGCGGGCCCCCGAGGCGAAGACGACCAACCAGCTGAGGACGGCCCCGAGCCGGTTGCGGAACCCGTTGAGGAAGGCGATGTGGATGAACAGCCACACGAGCCAAGCGGCCGGACCGGACATATGGAGCGGCCCCCGCCGGACGACCGCCCGACCGCGGGAGATGTACGCGGCACTGCCCAGGTCCCGGTACCGGAAGGGACGCGGAGGCCTGGTCCGGCCCTCCACCTCGTGCCGGATCCGCAGGGCCGCATAGATACCGGACTGCATCGCGACCTCCGCCAGGCCCGGCAGCCCGCCGAGGCTCATCATGTCCCCGGCCACCCGGATCTCCGGGTGGCCGGCGATGGTGAGGTCGGGTTCGACGATGATCCGCCCCGCCCTGTCCTGCGCGGCGCCGGTTGCCTTCGCCAGCCGCGTCGCCAGTGGCGGCGCCTGGACGCCGGCGGTCCACAGCACCGTGCCCGCGTCGAAGCGCCTTGGGCCGCCGTCCTTGTCGCGCACCGACAGGCCATGCTCGTCGACGTGTTCGACGAGCGTTCCCAGATGCACCTCCACCCCGATCCGTTCCAGGGTGCGCGCGGCGCGCCGGGACAGCTTCGGGCCGAAGGCGGCGAGTACCGACTCCCCGCCCTCGAAGAGCAGCACCCGGGCCTGGTCCGTGTCGATCAGGGCGAACTCCCGCTCGATCGTGCGGGTGGCGATCTCACGGATCTGCCCGGCCAGTTCCACTCCGGTCGGCCCCGCCCCGACGAGGGCGAAGGTGAGCAGACGCCGACGCTCGTCGGGGTCGGTGGCCGCGTCCGCCGCCTCGAACGCCCGGTAGAGCCTGCGCCGGATGTCCAGAGCGTCGTCGAGGGTCTTCATACCGGGCGCGTACCGGGCGAACTCGTCGTGTCCGAAGTAGGACTGCCGTACCCCGGCGGCTACCACCAGGTGATCGTAGGGCAGCTCGGACGTACCGCCGTCCGGTCGTTCGGCGTGCACCACCCGCCCTTCGACGTCGACGTCGGTGACCTCGGCGAGCAGGCACTGCACGTTCTTGTGGCGGCGCAGCACGGTGCGCAGCGGCCGGGCGATCTGGCCTTCGGAGAGGATCCCGGTCGCGCACTGGTAGAGCAGGGGCTGGAAGAGGTGGTGGGCGCAGCGGTCGACGACGGTCACCGCGACCGGTGTGTTACGCAGCGCCCGCGCGGCGAACAGCCCGGCGAAGCCCCCACCGAGGATCACCACCCGGCTGGGCCTCACGTGGTCGTCCATGCGAAACCCCTGCCTGGTTCGTATAGTCTCGGGAAGGAGGACGTCGGGGACAACGTGTCACCTTCCACCACCGTCCGGGGGTCCCGCACGCCGGTGCACGGCCGCGCGGGGGAACGGTTTCAAACCAATGGGCTAGGTGTTCCGTCCGCGGAGAACAAAGCGCTCGACCGCGTCGGCGAAGCCCTCCTCCTCATTGGACGTGGTGACGTGGCGGGCGGCGCGCTGCACCTGGATGTCGGCGTTGCCCATCGCGATGCTCAGCCCGGAGTGGGCGAACATCAGCACGTCGTTCGGCATGTCCCCGATCGTGGCGATCTGTGCGGGCGGGACCGCGTAGCGGTGCGCAAGGTACTGTGCCACCCGGCCCTTGTTCGCCTCGGGGTGGGTGACGTCGAGGTAGTACGGCTGGGAGCGCGTGGCCGAGACGTGGTTCCCGAAGCGGGCGCGGGCCGCCTGCTCCGCCGCGGCGACCGCCTCCCGGTCGTCGCTGACGCCGAGGACCTTCGCGACACCGTCGGTCAGGCCCGCGTAGTCGTCGACCGGGACGGGGGAGAATCCCACCGTCCAGGCCTCCCGGTCGATGTGCGGGCCGGCCGGATCGCGCACATACCAGTCGGTGCCCCGGTACAGCCAGGCGTGCAGCGCGTGGGACTCCAGCAGCGCCACGAGGGGCGCCACCAGGTCGGCCCGGATGGTCTTCTGCGAGAGGAGTGCCATGTCGCGCCGCGCGAAGACCCCTCCGTTGAAGGCCGCGATCGGCGTGCTGAGATCGAGCGGGTCGGCGAGCATGGACATGCCCCGGGGCGGGCGCCCGCTGGTGATGGCGAAGAGGACTCCCGCGCGTCGAAGGGCGCGCACCGCCTCGACGGCCCGGTCGGTGAGGACCTTGTCCCCGGTAACGAGCGTGCCGTCCACATCGCTGAGCAGCAGGCGTATCGGCGCTTCGGGCACGGCGGCACCCCTCTCAGGTCTGGCGGTGGTCCGGCAGGTACCAGTGGCCGGGGGCGACCAGTTCGCCGACCGCCGGTTCCGGGCCCCAGCTCCCGGGAGCGTACGGCTGAGTCTGCGGCGGGCTCTTCAGCAGCGGGGCCGAGATCTCCCAGATGCGCTCGATGCCGTCCGACCGGGTGAACAGCGACTGGTCGCCCAGCATCGCGTCGAGGATCAGCCGCTCGTAGCCTTCGAGGCCGTGCGACAAGCGGAAGGAGTCCTCGTAGCGGAAGGTCATCTCGGCCGGTGCGAGGTCCATGGCCGGGCCCGGCTTCTTCGCGAGGAAGCGGACGGCGATCCACCCCGGGTCCGCGAAGTCGATCACGATCTCGTCGGCCCGGTCCTTGTCCCGCCCGGCGATTTCGGTGGGGAACATCCGCAAGGGAGGTTCACGGAAGCCGAGGGTGATCACCTGACGCTGCTGGGCCAGGCGCTTGCCGGTGCGCAGGAGGAACGGAACCCCGGCCCACCGCCAGTTGTCCACTTCCAGACGCAGCGCGGCGAACGTCTCGGTCTGCGAATCCGGTGCGACGCCGGGCTCGTCGCGGTAGCCCTCGTACTGGCCGCGTACGACATGCGCGGGGTCGACGGGGCGCAGCGCCTCGAAGACCTTGGCCTTCTCGTCCCGCAGCCGCTGGGCGTCGAGCGAGACGGGAGGTTCCATCGCCACGGTGCCGAGCACCTGGATCAGATGCGTGACGACCATGTCCCGGAAGGCGCCGGTCTCCTCGTAGAAGTGGGCGCGGCCCTCCAGCCCGAGGGTCTCGGGCACATCGATCTGCACGTGACTGATGTGGTCGCGGTTCCACACGGGTTCGAGCAGGCCGTTGGCGAAGCGGAGGGCGAGGATGTTGTCCACCGACTCCTTGCCCAGGAAGTGGTCGATGCGGAACACCCGGGACTCGTCGAAGACGGCGTGAACGGTGTCATTGAGCGCACGGGCCGAGGCGAGGTCGGTGCCGAAGGGCTTCTCGACGATCACCCGGGAGCCCTCGCTCAACCCCGTTTCGCCGAGCAGCTTGATGACGGACCCGAACGCGGCGGGCGGAACGGCCAGATGGAACAGCCTGCGCGGCCGTCCGCCGATGGCGTCCTCGGCCGCCCGTACCTTGGCGAGCAGCGGCCCGGGATCGTCCGGGTCGGCGGAGCCGAAGGACAGGGAGGCCTCGAACGTCCGCCAGGCCTCGCCGGTCGGCTCGCAGAGCCCGAAGGCGGCTACCGCGTCGCGTGCGTGCCGACGGAAGTCGTCGTCGTCGAGGGCGAACTGCGCGGGGGCCGAACCCACGACGCGGTAGCGCTCCGGCAGCAGGCCGGCCCGGGCGAGGTGGAACAGCCCGGGCAGCAGCTTGCGCTTGGCCAGGTCGCCGGTCGCGCCGAAGATCACGACCACGTGGTCGTCGGGGCGCCTCATGACCGGCTCCGCTTCTCGGCGTGGCCGCCGAACTCGCCGCGCATGGCGGAAAGGACCTTGTCCGCGAACTCACCGGTCCCCCGGGACTGGAACCGCTCGCCGAGGGCCGTGCTGATCACGCCGAAAGGCACGCCCTCGTCGACTGCGGCGAGCACTGTCCACCGGCCTTCGCCGGAGTCCGACACGCGTCCGGCGAACTCCTCCAGCCGCGGTGACCGGGCGAGGGCATCGGCGATCAGGTCCACCAGCCAGGATCCCACGACCGAGCCGCGCCGCCACACTTCGGCGACCTCACCGACGTCGATCTCGTACTGGTAGGCCTCCGGTTCGCGCAGCGGGGCGGTCTCGGCGTCGGCGGCACGCTCGCGGCACCCGACGTCCGCGTGCTCGATGATGCTGAGGCCCTCGGCGATCGACGCCATCATCCCGTATTCGACCCCGTTGTGGACCATCTTCACGAAGTGCCCGGCGCCGCTGGGGCCGCAGTGCAGATACCCGTCGGGCGCCGTTCCGTCCGTCCGCGTCCGGCCCGGTGTCGGCTCCGCGGAGGCGGCTCCGGGAGCGATGGTCCGGAAGATCGGGTCGAGGCGGGCCACGGGCTCCGGCGGGCCGCCGATCATCAGGCAGTAGCCGCGTTCCAGACCCCAGACGCCGCCCGAGGTCCCGCAGTCCAGGTAGTGGATCCGGCGTGGCGCGAGCTGCTCGGCGCGGGCCATGTCGTCCCGGTAGTAGGAGTTGCCGCCGTCGATGACCGAGTCGTCCGGGTCGAGCAGCTCCGCGAGCCGGTCGAGGGTGGGCTGGACGACGGCGGCGGGCAGCATGAGCCAGACGGCCCGGGGCCGTTCCAGCTTCGCCACGAGGTCCTCCAGTGAGTCGGCGCCGACCGCGCCCTCGCCTTCCAGCTTGCTCACCGCGGCCTCGTCGAGGTCGTGGACGACGCAGCGGTGTCCATCGCGCATGAGCCGGCGGACGAGGTTGGCGCCCATCCGACCGAGGCCGATCATGCCGAGCTGCATGGGGGTGTCGGTTGCCATGGCTTCCCTCCTGCTACGACAGGCCCTGGCGTTTCAGGGCGCGGTAACGGCGGATGAGGGCATTGGTCGAGGAGTCGTGGGTGAGCTCCGGCTCGGCCTGGGAGGTCAGTTCCGGGGTGATGCGGACCGCGAGGACCTTGCCGAGCTCCACGCCCCACTGGTCGAAGGAATCGATGTCCCAGACCGTGCCCTGGGTGAACACACTGTGCTCGTAGAGCGCGACGAGCGTGCCGAGCAGACGTGGCGTCAGAATCTCGCCGAGGAGCACATTGGTCGGACGGTTGCCCTCCATCACCCGGTGCGGCACGGCATCCGGCGGGGTGCCCTCCGCCCGGACCTCCTCCTCGGTCCTGCCGAACGCGAGCGCCTGGGCCTGGGCGAAGATGTTGGACGAGAGGATGTCGTGGTGCTCGCCCAGCGGATTGAGGCCCTTGCCGAAGCCGATCAGGTCGACCGGGATCAGCCGGGTCCCCTGGTGGATGAGCTGGTAGAAGCTGTGCTGGCCGTTGGTGCCGGGCTCGCCCCAGTAGACCGGCCCCGTGTCGTAGTCGACCACGGAGCCCTCGAGGGTCGCATGCTTGCCGTTGGACTCCATCGTGAGCTGCTGCAGATAGGCCGGGAACCGCTTCAGATACCGGTCGTACGGCATGACGCCGACGCTCTGGACCCCGAAGAAGCCCGAGTACCAGACGACGAGCAGCCCCATGAGCACCGGGAGGTTCTCCTCCAGCGGGGCCGTGCGGAAGTGCTCGTCCATGGCGTGGAAGCCCGCCAGCATCTCATGGAACCGCTCGGGCCCGATCGCGATCATGGTGGAGAGGCCGATGGCGGAGTCCATCGAATAGCGGCCCCCCACCCAGTCCCAGAACTCGAACATGTTCGCCGGGTCGATCCCGAACTCCGCGACCCGGCGGGCGTGCGTCGAGACCGCGACGAAGTGCCGCGCCACCGCCTTCTCGCTGCCGAGGGCGTCGACCACCCAGTCGCGCGCGGAGCGGGCGTTGGTGAGGGTCTCCAGGGTGCCGAAGGTCTTGGACGCGACGATGAAGAGGGTCTCTTCCGGGCCCAGGTCCCGGGTCGCCTCCACGAAGTCGGTCGCGTCCACGTTGGAGACGAAACGGAACGTCAGATCGCGCCGGGTGTAGGCGCGCAGCGCCTCGTACGCCATGACCGGCCCGAGGTCGGAGCCGCCGATGCCGATGTTGACGATGTTCCTGATCGGCTTGCCGGTGTGGCCCGTCCACGTACCGGACCGGATGCCCCGCGCGAAGGACGCCATCCGGTCCAGTACGGAGTGGACCTGAGCGACCACATCGGCCCCGTCCACGACGAGTGTGCTGCCGCGCGGCATGCGCAGCGCCACGTGCAGGGCGGGCCGGGCCTCGGAAACGTTGACGCACTCGCCGCGGAACATGCTGTTGCGGCGTTCCTCAAGCCCGCGCTCCCGGGCGAGTCCGCACAGCAGCCGCATCGTCTCGTCGGTCACCCGGTTCTTGGAGTAGTCGAGATAGAGTCCGGCCGCCTGCGCGCACAGGCGCTCACCGCGGAGGGGATCGTCGGCGAACAACTGCCGCAGATGAATGCCTCCGATCTCACGGTGGTGCTGTTCGAGTGCCTTCCACGACGGCTGCTGCCGCAGGGGGGTGATCGGCATCTCCCGGTCCTCTCAGACGAGGGCTGCGCGTTGTGCCGAGATGCGCGCCATGAGGTCGTTCCAGGACGCCACGAACGATGCCGCGCCGTCGCTCTGCAGCCGTGTGGCCAGGGCCCCCACGTCCACGCCCGCCCCGGCGAAGCGGGCGAGCACCTCGTCGCAGCCGTTCCCGTCGGCCGGCATGGGCTCGCCCACCTCGCCGTGGTCGTAGAAGGCCTCCAGCGTGGCGTCGGGCATCGTGTTGACGGTGAACGGCGCGGCGAGCCCGCGGACATAGAGGGTGTCCGACGCGGCGGGGTCCTTGGTACGGGTGCTCGCCCACAGCAGCCGCTGCGTGCGCGCGCCCGCGTTCTCCAGGCGTTGCGCCCGGTCCGAGTCCAGCAGCGTGCGGTACGCCCGATAGGTGTCCTGGCCTACGGCGAGGCCGAGCCTGTCGTGCAGGTCCTGCGGCGTCTGCTCGGCGACGGCCACGTCCCAGCGGGACATGAAGACCGAGGCCACCGACCCCACCGCGGGGTCGAGCCCGCGCTCGGCCCGCCGCTCGACACCCGTCAGATACGCGTCGGCGGCGGCCCGGTAGTGGTCGGCCGAGAACAGCAGGGTGACGTTCACCGGGACGCCCGAGGCGATGCACTCGGTGATCGCCGGCAGCCCCTCGGCGGTACCGGGGATCTTGATGAACAGATTGCGGCGGCCCGCGCGTGCGTGCAGCGCCTTCGCCGCCTCGATCGTGCGCGCCGTGTCGTACGCCAGAAGGGGCGACACCTCCAGGGACACCCAGCCGTCGATGCCGTCCGTCCTCTCGTGCACGGGAAGGAACAGGTCGGCGGCGCGCCGGAGGTCCTCGACGGCCAGTTCGAAGAAGAGGTCCTCCCCCGACAGCCCGGCCGCGGACTTGGCACGGATGGCGTCGTCGTAGGCGCCGGAGGAGATCGCCTTGTCGAAGATCGAAGGATTCGATGTCAGGCCGGTGACGGCGTAGTTGTCGATGTAGTGCTGGATCCTGCCCGAGTCGAGCATGCCGCGGGTGATGTTGTCCAGCCACAGGCTCTGCCCGTGTTCGTGCAGGGATTGCGTCGCCTTCACGGCGTCACCTCCTCACCGGGACCGCCCCTGTCCGTCCGAGCCAGCACCTCGCGCGCCACCTGCGCCACCCGCTCGGGAGTGAATCCGAACTTCGTGAGCAGCTGCTTCAGCGGCGCCGATGCGCCGAAGGTGTGCATGCCGACGACCGCTCCGCCGTCGCCGACATACCGGTCCCAGCCCAGCGTGGACGCCTCCTCGACCGCAACCCGGGCCGCCACTTCGGGCGGCAGCACCTGGTCGCGGTACTCCCTGGGCTGACGGTCGAACAGCTCCCAGCACGGCATGCTCACCACCCGGGACGCGATGCCCTCGGCGGTGAGTTCGTCGTGCGCGGCCAGTGCCGTCGCCACCTCGGAGCCGGTGGCGAGCAGGATCACCCGCGGTTCGCCCGAGGGCGCGTCCACCAGCACGTAGGCCCCCTGCGCGACCCCCGAGGCGCCGGCGATCCGGCCGTCGGCCCGGTCGAGGGTGGGCAGGGCCTGGCGGGAGAGAACCAGCGCGGCGGGCTCGTGGCGCAGCGCGGCGACCACCCGCCAGGTCTCCACCACCTCGCCCGCGTCGGCGGGCCGGAAGACCAGCAGCCCCGGCGTCGCGCGAAGCCCCGCCAACTGCTCGACGGGCTGGTGTGTCGGCCCGTCCTCGCCGACCCCGATCGAGTCGTGGGTGAAGATGTGCACCGTCGGGATCTCCATCAGCGCGGACAGCCGGATGGCCGCCTTGGCGTAGTCCGAGAAGATCAAGAACCCCGACCAGTACGGCCGGAGCTTCGTCAGCGCCATGCCGTTCGCGACCGCCGCCGCCGCGTGCTCCCGGATTCCGAGGTGGAGGTTGCGCCCGGCCCTGTCGCCGGGCTGGAAGTCACCCGCGCCGGCGAACGCGAGGCGGGTTCTGGTCGACGGGGCCAGGTCGGCGGAGCCGCCGAGCACCCAGGGCACGGCCTGGGCGACGGCTGTCAGCACCTGGCCCGACGAGTCACGGGTCGCCAGGCCCTTCGGGTCGGCGGGGAAGGCGGGCAGCGCGCTGTCCCAGCCGTCCGGCAGTTCCCTCCGCTGAATCCGTTCCAGCTCGTCGGCGAGTGAAGGGTGCGCACCGCGGTACGCGTCGAAAGCCTTCTCCCAGTCCGCGCGCAGCCGGGCGCCCCGTGCGCCGATGCCGCGGGCGAACCAGTCCTCAATGCCGTCGGGGATGTGGAACTCGGCGTCCGGCGGCAGGCCCAGGAACCGTTTGGTCGCCCTGACCCCGTCCGGGCCGAACGGCGTCCCGTGTGCCTTCGGTGAATCCTCGACGGGCGAGCCGTAGCCGATGTGGCTGTGGACCAGAATCAGGGTGGGACGTCGGCTCTCGGCCCTGAAGGTGTGGAACGCGCGGCTGACCTGGTCCAGGTCGTTGGCGTCGGCGACGGTGGTCACGTTCCACCCGTAGGCCAGGAAGCGCGCGGCCACGTCTTCTGTGAAGGTGATGTCGGTGTGGCCCTCGATGGTGACCCGGTTGGAATCGTAGATCCAGCAGAGGTTGGGCAACTGCAGGTGTCCGGCCAGCGAGGCGGCCTCGGAGGAGATGCCCTCCATCATGCAGCCGTCCCCGGCGAGCGCGTAGACGTCGAAGTCGAAGAGCGTGTAGTCGTCGCGGTTGTACCGCGCCGCCAGCCACTGGCCCGCGATGGCCATCCCGACGGAGGTGGCCACCCCCTGGCCCAGCGGGCCCGTGGTCGTCTCGACGCCGCTCGTCCAACGGTACTCAGGGTGTCCGGGGCAGCGCGAGTCGAGTCGGCGGAAGGACTTGAGGTCCTCAAGGGTGACCGCGGGTCGGCCCAGCACCTCGTAGTCGGGGTCGACGGCGCGCACCCCCGTCAGGTGGAGGAGGGACCAGAGCAGGGCGGATGCGTGTCCCTCCGAGAGCACGAAGCGGTCGCGATTCGGCCAGATGGGGTCGGCGGGGTCGAAACGCAGGAACCGCTGCCACAGCGTGTAGGCGACCGGTGCCATGCCCATCGGCGTCCCCGGATGCCCGGAACGGGCCTTCTCGATCGCGTCCATGCACAGCCCACGCACGGTGTTCACGGACAGTGTGTCCAAGTCGCTCATGTCTCAGGCCTTCCGCGCTCGTCGGCAAGATGCAGGCCCGTCAGGTGTGCGGTACGACGGCGACCGGGCAGCCGGCGTGGTGGATGGCGGCGTGGGTCACCGATCCGATGTGCGGGCCCAGGGGCCCCCGTCGCATGCGCCGTCCCACGACCAGCAGCCCGGTCGTCGACGACACGGTCTGGGCGAGGTGCTCGCCCGCCCGCCCGGCCACGACCTGCTCGACGACCTCGACCTGCGGGAACTTGCGCCGCCATGGGCCCACGGCGGCGGCCAACTCCTCGGTCCGCTCCGCCTGCGGTCCCGTGCGCGGACCCGGTTCCCCGGCCTCACCGGACGGGTGCCGGAACGCGGCCGGGAAGTGCCAGGCGTGCACGATGCGCAGGGGAGCCGTGCGCCGCGCGGCCGCATCGAACGCGAACGCGAGAAGTTCGTCGCGGGGATGCCGTACGTCCAGTCCGAGAACAATCTCCCGGCGTCTCGCGTCCTCGTCCGGGGCCCCGGCAGCCGTCGTGACCGGGCGTACCAGGACCACCGGTCTCTCCGCCTCCGCGACGGCGGCCTGCCCCACGGACCCGATCAGGAACCCGGCGGCGGCGCCGAGCCCCCGTGAACCGAGGACCAGCAGCTGGGCGTCCGACGCCGCGTCCAGCAGGGCCGTGGCGGGGGCGTCCTCCACCGCCACGGGGGTCATGGCCAGTCCGGGATGCCGTGCGCGACCCCGCTGCGCCGCCTCGCTCAACAGCCGTCGGGCCAGATCCTGTTCGCTGACGACCGTCGGCTGCACCGCGTTCGGGTGCTTCTGCCACCGAGAGGCGAACACCAGCCGCAGCTCCGCACCGCGCAGCGCCGCCTCGTCCGCGGCCCAGTCCATGGCCGCCATGCCTTCTGCGGAGCCGTCCACTCCCACCGTGATGTGTCCGGACATCCGGCCTCCCTACCCCGGTCTTCTGGTTCATCGGCGGTTCTCGGTTGACGACGGCGACGGCTGCCTCCCACACACGTGACAAATCTCATTCTTCACGACTTACGGGCGATTTGTCCTGCTGTGGCCGCGCCTGCCGCTCCACAGGGCCGTGCGCTCCTAGGCTCGCTCACATGCTGGGCCTCCCGAACCAGGTACGTGCCTGCCTCTTCGACCTCGACGGTGTCCTCACCCGGACGGCGAAGGTGCACGCAGCCGCGTGGAAAGAGATGTTCGACGACTACCTGCGTCACCGGGCGCAGCGCGACGGCACCCCGTTCGCGCCCTTCGACGCCGTACACGACTACGACGCCTATGTGGACGGCAGGCCGCGTGCCGACGGGGTCCGCACCTTCCTGGCCTCGCGAGGCCTCGACCTCCCGGAAGGCGCGCCGGACGATCCGCCCGGCACGGAGACGGTGCACGGCCTCGGCACCCGCAAGAACGACCTGCTGCTCCGCAGGCTCCGCGAGGACGGGGTGGAGGCGTACGACGGCTCGGTGGCCTACGTACGGGCCGTCAGGGAGTCGGGACTGCGGCGCGCGGTGGTCTCGTCGAGCGCGAACTGCCGCGCCGTACTGGATGCCGCCGGCATCGCCGACCTGTTCGACGAGCGGATCGACGGGGCCGTCGCAAAGGCGCGGCACCTGCGGGGCAAGCCGGAGCCGGACACCTACCTGGCGGGCGCCCGCTCCCTGGGGGCGGAGCCCGGCGAGGCCGCCGTGTTCGAGGACGCCCTGGCCGGGGTGGAGGCGGGCCGGGCAGGACGGTTCGGTCTCGTGGTCGGAGTGGACCGGACGGGACAAGCCGACGAACTGCGCCGGCACGGCGCCGATGTCGTGGTCCAGGACCTGTCCGAACTGCTGGGGCGCCGATGATCGAGCATCCCGCTTACACGGTGGAGCCGTGGTGCCTGCGCGAGACCGAACTCAACCTGACGGTCCTCGCTCAAAGCGAGTCCGTGTTCGCCCTGGCCAACGGGCACCTCGGCTGGCGCGGCAACCTCGACGAGGGGCCTCACGACCTTCCCGGGTCCTACCTCAACGGCGTCCACGAGCTGCACCCACTCCCGTACGCCGAGGCCGGATACGGCTACCCCGAATCCCGCCAGACGATGATCAACGTCACCGACGGGAAAATCATCCGACTTCTCGTCGACGACGAGCCCTTCGACCCGCGTTACGGTGAACTGACCGCGCACCAAAGGGTGCTGGACTTGCGCGAGGGCGTGCTGCGTCGCACCGCCGAGTGGACCTCCCCGACCGGTCGCCGGGTGCGCATCACCTCCACCCGGCTCGTGTCCTTCACCCAGCGGGCCATCGCCGCGGTCCGCTACGAAGTCGAGCCGCTGGACGACCGGACCTCCGTCGTCCTGCAGTCCGAACTGGTCGCCAACGAGCACCTGCCCGGCGGCGACGGGGACCCGCGGGCCGCCGCCACGACCGCCTCCCCCCTGCAGCACGAGCAGGACTTCGCCCAGGGCACCCGGCTTCGCCTGGTGCACCGTACCGAGCGCAGCAAGCTGCGGATCGCGGCCGCCGCCGACCACATCGTCGAGGGACCGGAAGGCACCACCACGTCGGCCGAGAGCGAGCCGGACGTCAGCCGGCTGACCGTCGCCGCCACCCTCGCACCGGGGCAGGTCCTCCGGCTGGTCAAGTTCGTGTCGTACGGCTGGTCCGCGCGGCGCAGCCTGCCCGAGGTCCACGACCAGGTCGACGCCGCCCTGGCCGCGGCGCGCAGCACCGGCTGGGCGGGGCTGCGCGCCGAGCAGCGAGGCTATCTGGACAACTTCTGGGCGTGCGGGGACGTCGAGGTGCACGGTGACGCCCAGGTCCAGCAGGCGGTGCGCTTCGGTCTCTTCCACGTGCTGCAGGCGGCCGCCCGCGGCGAGGAGCGGGCGATTCCCGCCAAGGGCCTGACCGGGACCGGGTATGACGGGCACTCCTTCTGGGACACCGAGTCCTTCGTCCTGCCGGTGCTGACCTACACCGCGCCGCAGGCCGTCGCCCCGGTGCTGCGCTGGCGGCACACGACCCTGCCGGCGGCGCGCGCACGCGCCCGCCAGCTGGGCCTCGAAGGCGCCGCCTTCCCGTGGCGGACCATCACGGGTGAGGAGTGCTCGGGGTACTGGCCGGCCGGGACCGCGGCCTTCCACGTGAACGCCGACATCGCCGACGCCGTGCTCAGGTACGTCGCGGCCACCGGGGACGAGGACTTCGAGAAGGGTCCGGGACTCGACCTGATGGTGCACACGGCCCGTCTCTGGCGGTCACTCGGCCACCACGACACCGAGGGAGTCTTCCACATCGACGGGGTCACCGGACCCGACGAGTACAGCGCCCTCGGGCGCGACAACCTCTACACCAATCTGATGGCGCAGCAGAACCTACGGGCCGCGGCCGAGATGGCGCTGCGCCACCCGCAGCACGCCCGGGAACTGGGCATCGGCGACGAGGAGGCCGCGCTCTGGCGGGACGCCGCCGACAAGATGGCCGTCCCGTACAACGAGGCACTGGACGTCCACGAGCAGTCGGCCGGGTTCACCCGGTTCCAGCCGTGGGACTTCGACGGGACCGGCCCCGACAAGTACCCGCTGATGCTGCACTTCCCGTACTTCGACCTCTACCGCAGGCAAGTGGTCAAACAGGCGGACCTGGTCCTGGCGATGCAGACGCGCCCGGACGCCTTCACCGCGGAGCAGAAGGCGCGCAACTTCGCCTACTACGAGCCGCTGACCGTCCGCGACTCCTCCCTGTCGGCCTGTACCCAGGCGGTGCTCGCCGCCGAGACCGGCCACCTCCGGCTGGCCTACGCCTACTTGCGCGAGGCGGCCCTGATGGATCTGGAGAACCTTGAGCACAACACCCGTGACGGCCTCCACATCGCCTCACTCGCCGGCACCTGGATCGCCCTGGTGAAAGGCTTCGGCGGCATGCGGCGGCACGGCAGATCCGCGGCCTTCGCCCCGCGGCTGCCCGAGCAGTTGAACCGGCTGTGCTTCACCGTGGTGCTCCGGCAGCAGGCACTGCGGGTGGAGGTCACCGGCTCGGCGGCCCGCTACCTGCTCCTGGGCGACGAGCCGCTGGAGATCACCCACCACGGTGAGCCCCTGCCCCTCACACCGTCCGTAACCGTGGAGCGGCCGATTCCTCCCGCACGGTCCCAGCCGGAGCCGGAGCAGCCACCGGGACGGAGACCGGCGGGTGCCCGGAAGTCCTGAGAGGCCGGCCCTGGCGACGCACAGGCCCGCGGCGGCCGCTCCCGCCTCCGTACGCCCGCGCCGGCGCAGCACCGACGCCCACCACCGCGGCGCCCCTTCCCGCGCGGCGCAACCCCCCCGTACCCGTTGCACACGGTGGCGGCCTCGCGCGGAGCCGCTCGCCGAGCACAGGCCGGTCCGTCCGCCGGCCGCGCTCGGCCCACGGACGGCGCGATTGCCGGGCGGGCGGCGGCACGTAGCGGGATTCAAAGGGTGAACCCCAGGAGGAGTGCCGCTCTGACGGCGGCCACGGTGGTGCTCACCATGACGACGGGGATGGTCGAGGCCGTCAGCTACCTCGCGCTCGGCCCCGTCTTCACCGCCACGCAGACCGGCAACCTGCTCTTCCTCGGCTTCGCCGCCGGTGGGGTGCAGGCCCTGTCGGTGGTCGCTTGCTCGGTCTCGGTGGCCGGATTCGTCGTCGGCGCGGCGCTCGGCGCCCGGTTCGAGTCGAACGTGGACCTCCGCGGCCACCGCTGGTTCGCGACGGCTTTGCTCGTCGAGGGTGCCGTGCTGGCTGTCGCGGGGCTGGTGTCATGGGGGGTCGGCGTCGGCGACGGGCCGCAGACCAGTCGCCACTACCTGGTGACATCGCTGGTGGGCGCGGCCATGGGGATGCGGAACGTGACGACGATGCGGACCCGTGTGCCGGATCTGACGACGACGCTCATCACCCGGGCCCTGACGGCCTTCATCAGCAGTTCGCCGCTTGCACACGACACCAAGATCCCCTCCGGGCCGGGATCCGAAGCGCGGCGCGGGAGCTCGATGACCGCGATGTTTGCGGGCGGCCTGCTGGGCGCGTGGATGCTCCGCCAGGCGCTGGGCCCGCCGCTGGTACTGCTCGCGGTCGCCGCGACCGTGCTGGCGATCGCGGTCTGCTACGGCCTCATCGCACGCCACGGCACGTCGGCACCCGACTGTGGCGGTCCTTCGGGAGGCACCCCCAACAGCCTGGGACGGTAAGGCCGGTTGGCTGGAACGGGACTGCTGGGAGACCGTCGGACACCTCAGCGACGACCTCTTCAGCGGGTCTCCGCAGGCCCGCCGGTCCGGGCCTCGTCGACCAGCTGCGCAGCGACAAGCACGCCGTGCGGGTGGTCACCCGGAACCCCTCCTCGGCGAGGTTCGCCGAGGACATCGAGGTCGTGGCCGAGGACGTGCACGACCGGCCGTCACCCCTGCGCGCCGCGACCGGGGTGTCGCTGCCGGCCTGGCTGGAGCGCAGCCATCCTCAGTGCCCGTTACGGCCGAGCGCAGGCGTACCACTACGACGCCCAACGGGGCACCGCCAGGTGCCTGCCACATCTCAGGTTCCTACCGCGTCCGATTCTGGTGAACCATGACGTAGCGGCGCACGACGAAGCCCGTCGGGGGCTAGCGATCACACAGAGTTACTCGTTGCTTCGCGGCAGCTTCGGGAGCGCAGGGCACACCCGGCAGCGGAGCCTCCGGTGCTGTGAACGGCTTGTCTTTGCGGACCAGCCAGTTCTACCGGGGCTCCGCTTCTCGCGTCCGGCGTTCTTCCAGATCAGACATGACAATCGCGCGGATGTCCTGGTCCGGCGACCCGCTCGGTGCGGAGCGCCGGCATGGTCACCGTCGGTACTCCGAGGAGGGTCCCATCGCGGCGGCGGTCGCGGCGACGCGGTCCAGATCGACCGAGAGCGCCTTCAGCCACGCCTCGGCGTCGTAGTAGAGCGGCGATGCCGGAAGGCCCTGCGGTCGGCCGTGGGCGGCCTCTCCGGGTACCGGGGGGTGGGACCGGGACGGAGACTGGGGCGCGCCGTCGAGGAGACCGCCGACCAGTTCATAGCGCTTGGCCAGTACGTCACCGTCGGTGTCCAGCTCGATCTGCCACGCGGACGCGGGCGACCGGATGTCGGCCGGGGGCCCTCCTGCCAGCAGGCGCAGGGCCCCGCGCAAGGCGTGATGTCCGGCCATCAGTGCCGCATGCCAGTCCACGACCGCAGTGCCGGGTTGTTGCGGCTCGCCCTGGTACTGCGCGAAGGACGATTCCGCAAGTGTCAGGGCACGCCGCAGCGACGGCAGGCTGCTCCGTCTCTCCGCTGCACCCTGCGTGAGGACCGACGTGGTCGAGGTGATGGTCGAGCCGATGGCGCGAAGGAGGGCTGCGACATCTCGGCGGAGTTCCTTCTGGGCGCCTCGGGGCCAGGCGAGCAGCCCGAAGATCAGACCGATTGAGCTGCCGATGAGAACGTTGAGGAAGCGGAACTCGGCCAGTTGCCATGTGGCGGGCGCGAGCTGGGCGAAGACGATGGATACAACCAGGGTGAACAGGCCCTGAGCCCACCCCACGCCGCGCGTCGGCCCGATCCAGAACGCGGCCAGCGTGATCACCGGCAGTGCCACGGCATAGGCTGCGGTGTTTCCACTGACGAACACCAGCATCGCGGCCGCGGCCAGTGCGCCCAGCAGAGTACCGACGAGAGCCCGGGCCACGATCGAAACGGTCTGCGCGGCTGTGGTGCGGATCAGGGTGAGAACGGCCAGCATGGCCCAGAAACCGTGGGGGAGAGAGTCGAGTCCGGCCACCGTTCGAGCGGCTGCCAGCGCCAGGCCGATACGTATGGCGTTCTGGAAGTACACCGAGCGAGGGCTCAGGTGCGCCCACAGCCGATGCCCCCACAGACGCGCTGCGCCCTGCCGCGCGTACCAGAAGCTGCCATCCCGTGTCTCGGCGGACCCCGGGCGCCGTCCCAGTGCGAGGTCGGCCGCGACTGCGAGGGTCACGCCGGCGTAGGCGGCTTCGATGAGCATCGCCTGACGGTGCATGACGATGTCGATGGTTTCGGGCGTCTCCCGTTTCATCGCTACCGTGCGCAGCCGCAGGTAAACCGCCAAGGCTTCCTCCAGTTGTCCCGGGCCGGCCGGGCGGCCCGTACGCAACGCGGCGGTCGTCCTTTGGGCCGACGCCGCCACCTCGTGCAGAAGTGCGAGGGTCTGGGAGTGGGGGCCCTGCGGACCCGGTCCCGGCACCTCCTGCAGGCGGGCCAGCAGGACGCGGGCGGCCATGCCGGTGTGAGCGAGCGCTCGCTCCCGCAGTCCCGGTCCGGCGGGCCGCTCCGACTCCGGCACTGCGGAGGGGCGCAGTGCCTCACCGGCAGACCTCGCCGCTGTGTCCGCCCCGATCGACAGCGTCCATGGCGGCCGTGTCAGTTCGGTTGCGCAGCGCGCCGCGGTCATGGCCGCGTCCGCAGACAGGTCCCGATAGGAGGTGGTGGGCGGGTCGGGCAGTAGCAGACTCTCGGCGAGCACGAGCAGCAGGACGCCAAGTGTCATCCCGCCCAGCCGTTCGCCGAGCGTCTGCGGCGCGTACGGAGGGAAGCACGGCAGGATGTACAGCAGTTGCAGGCCCGCAGCCGCCCCGGCCAGCCGTGGACCGGCCACCGTCGAATACGCGAGCAGGAAGCCGATCACCAGTATCCCCACCGCCGCAGTCCAGGTGCGTACGGCGAGCAGGGTCCCGGCGGTGACGAGGAGCCAGCCGACCGGAAGGAGCTGGGTGATGACGACGGCGCGCTGTCGCCCGGTGCCGGGAATGCGGGAGAGCCCGGCCATCGCCACCACCGCGAACAGGCCGTATGTGGCAGCGAGGGGGTCGTGCAGGCCATAGAGGCAGATGTAGAAGGCGGCGACGGCTGCAAGCGTCACCCGAATGGCTCGCCTACCTGCGTACGCCGAAGTGGACGTACCGTGCCGCACCTCGGTGACGAGCCGGCGCAGGCGCGAGACACCGCGCGAACACGCGCGGGGGGTATTGCCGGTGCCCGTCCCTGAGCCCATGATCAGTCTTTCTGCCCTCTTCCAGTATCACATTCGCCCCGCGCCACGGCACGGCACGGCCTCACCGAGGTGCCCTCGCGTTCGCGTCCGTTCGGTGACGCGGAGATCGCGCCGAAGCCCGTGCGGATGATTCACACCGACCGGGGGCGGACAGGCGTCGCAGGCCAAGGTCTTCGGGCCTCTCCAGGTTCCACAGGCTGGTGAGGATTGCGCTGCGGCCCGTCGTGGGCGCCGGATGGCCGAGGTTCCCAGGCGATCCTCTGAGACATCATCATCGGACGGCGGGCCATGCGGATCGCCTCGTGAGAAGTCGCGCTCCCGACGCACGGCTTCCCCATCGCGGAGCGTCACGGAGATCCGGCACGGCGTCGCCGAAGGGAACTTCTGAGTCATCGCTGAATCCTCACGCACGTCGTTCCTTTCCACCGGCCATCGAAGCTGCGGGTCTCGTGCACGCTCGGCATCGAAGTCGCTGTATTCGGCAGGCTCGAGGAGTGCCGTGGCCGCGCAGCAGGGAAGTGAACGGGTGCGACCCCGCACGGCTGATCGGGTTGAAGGCCGAAGCGGTAACGCCGTTCCGCATCGACCGGCCGCAGGTCTCCACCATCACCGCATGAATGTCCTCGGCACCTTCAAGGCCCTGCGCAGGGTCAGCCTCGACACATCGGCCATCGCTCGCATCGCCCGGGCCGCCCTCGTCCTCCTGCGACTGGAACACGATCGCACGGCCTGAAGATCACGAAGCGTCACGGCGAGTTACCGAGAAGGGTTCACCGATCAGACGACACCCGGGCGGGGCAACCTGTGGCTGCGGCCCGGTACTCATCTGAGATTCGGCCGGTATCTCGCCGAGCGCGGAGCGGATGCCCTCGCACGAGCGGAGGACATGGCGCCGGGACCGTATCCGGGGATCGAACTCGGCGATCCGGTGCAGGGGGTCGGGCCGGCCGGAAGCGTGGTGTTCGCCCCCTACTTGCTCGCGCACAACGTCGGCGACCATGCCGGCTCGGAGAGCGACGAGCGCCGCGAGACCCTCTGCTACCGGCTGCGAGCCGACGGCCACCGAGACCGCCGGCGAGAAGTGGTCACCCGCCGTTGAGTGAATTCGCCGACAGCGCCTGCCCGTCCTGGGGGAAGAACCGGACTCGTCGGCCACCGCCACGGACGCCAGGGCCGGCAGCCCGTGGGCATGCCGATCTGGTCGCATTCCAGTACGGAGCGGAGTTCCGAGAGGGTCCGCGCAACGGTCGACATCACCTCTCCGTCGGGCGGACCGACGGCGCCACATGCGGGAGCCGCTGGCGTCCGCCAGCCAGCCGACAGATCGGCGATGGCATTGATAATCGATCATTTGCTGGAGCATCTAGGCTGATGGCACGGCCCAGACGGCTCGCACCTCCACTTCTCCGGGGAGGCCGATGCTCTCCGTGCAGGTGTACACACATCTGCGGGACGCGATCATGCGCGGGGACTACGCTCCCGGTGACGCCCTCAAACCGCAGGAGCTCGCCAAGGAACGGGGTGTGAGCCTGGCCGTCGTGCGCGAGGCGCTCGTGCGGGTGGCCTGCGAGGGCCCCGCCGACCGGCTGCCCAACCGCGGCTTCGCCGTCCCGGCCTTCTCCGCGGCCGGGGTACTGGCCCGGCACCTCACCCGGACCGCGGCCGGACCGACCGGCTCCACCCCCACGAACCCGTGTACGGAACACTGAGGTGCCGCCCGGCTCCCACCCGGCGTTCAGGCAGTCACAGCGGTCTTGCGGAGGGACCGCTGTCCCGCCTGCGGGTAAGCCGTCGCACCCGGGATGCGCGGCAGCCCGTCGCGGGTGAGGCTGGTGCCATGGCCAAGCGCGTGATCGTCTACCC
The DNA here is from genome assembly GCF_042678285.1 of Streptomyces caeni. Classification (NCBI taxonomy): domain Bacteria; kingdom Bacillati; phylum Actinomycetota; class Actinomycetes; order Kitasatosporales; family Streptomycetaceae; genus Streptomyces; species Streptomyces caeni. The sequence goes on along the minus strand of NZ_JBHUDX010000030.1, from coordinate 111,920 downwards.
GCCGCTGGAGAGCGGTGGCCGCAAGGTGGGCATCGACGACCGGATTCTCGGCACCGCGTACAGCCTCCACGACCTCACGGTCTTCCTGCAGAACGCCGGCCTGGCCGGCTGGGACGAACTGGATGTCGCCGAATCCGGCCTGATCGAATGGCATGAAGGCGGGCCAGAGGTGTGGAAGTGCTGACCGCGCGAGCGTCGCTCTGCGGCGCGCGGTAGCGCCGCGCCGCCGTGCGGCGAGTCAAGGTGTGGTCCTCGATCACGGTGAACAGGCGCACCGGCACCCTGGCCATGGTACGAGCGATCTGAAGCGGGGGACCGACGTTCGACTCCATGATGGTGTGGGAGTCGAACCGGTTGGCGTACGAGCGCCTCCACGCCCGGTGGCGACGGCGGGACACTCAGTCCAGGAACGCCTCGGCGGTCTCCGCCAGGCGGCCGGCGTCGTCGAGCCTGGCCGGCACCCTGGGCCGCAGCGAGATCGGGAACTGCTGAGGGTGAGCCGGCCCGGCCGGACAGAGCCGGCGGTGGGCGTCACAGCAGGGTGCGGCGATGATGTGCGGGCGTTCCACGAGGCTCTCAGCGACTACGCCTGCCTGGACGAGGACGCGTTCGGGGACGGAGAGTCGTTCTGCGGGCTCTGGTACCGCCCGGTGTACACCCGCCTGGACATCGGATGGCTGGATGCGGCGCGCGGTGGCCCGGCCGGGCTTCGGCGTCTTCGGCTTCCGCGTCCGACGTTTCGAACGGCCGCCTCTCCTCCTGGTGCCGGCACCGCGGCGCGGGCTCCGTGCGGGGTCTCCTGCCGGCGGCCCCGGGTCCTCGTGCCGTTGATGCGGACCCGTCGCGGACGCTCGGGCGACCAGCCCGCCCAGGCCGGCCGCCGTCGGGGCCGTGGCGGCCGACCGGCGGACGGGCCGGTGGTCACCGTCTTCGCGCCGGCATCGGGCCGGGGCTGCTTACCTGTCAGGTCATCGACCCCCGGCCGGTCCCGATGCCACGATCACCGGCGTACGGAGCCCGACCGACCGGAAGGACACCATGCCTGCCTACGCCATAGCCCACCTGCGGGAGGCCGCTCCCCACCCGGAGATCGCCGAGTACATCGAGCGCATCACCGCCACCTTCGAGCCGCACGGCGGCCGCTTCCTCGTGCACGCCGCGCAGCACGAGGTGAAGGAGGGCGGTTGGCCCGGACACGTCGTGGTCATCGGCTTCCCCGGGATCGCCGAGGCGCGGGCCTGGTGGGACTCACCCGCGTACCAGGAGATCGCCCCGCTGCGCTCGCGGCACGTCGAGGGCGACATCATCCTGGTCGCAGGCGTCCCCGAGGCCTACGACCCGGCCGCCACCGCGAAGGCGATGCGCGAGGCCCTGCAGGCTGGATGACCCTCGGGTCCGGGGTCGGGCTGCGGGCCAGGCGGTGCCCGGCCGCCCAGGGGCCCGCGGAGACGGCCGGCCGCATGCGGCGTCCCCGTCCCCGGCGTGGGAGCGCCCCCTCCCGGCACAGCGTCGACGAATCGCGCGGCGTGGTCGCTTCCTCGCGGTCCGGGCGGCGGCGCGGGGAGCAGGCCGCCCCCTGTTCTCCTGACGGCCCCGCAGCGCGTGACTCGCCGCCAGGATTGCACGGCCGGCCGCCCCGTGGGCCCGCCGGAAGCCGTCAGAACGCGGAGACCCCGAGGAGGGGTTCCTTGACGGCGTCCCCGTCCTGCGACGGCCAGCTCCAGTCCAGGCTGCCCGCTGCCTGCAGAGCGGACTTGACCGTCTGGGGCGACGCGGTGGGGTGGGTGGCCCGGTACAGCGCCGCACCGCCGGCCACATGGGGGGCGGCCATGGATGTGCCGGACATGGTGGCGTAGCCGCCGTTGAGGTACGTCGAGCGGATGCATACGCCCGGTGCGATCAGGTCGACGTCCCGGCCGTAGTTCGAGAAGTCGGCGAAGGTGTCGTCCTGGTCGGTGCGGCACGTCGACCGGCCGAGGCCGCCGGGTTTCCCGTCGAAGTCGGCCAGGGCGCTCACGGTGATCACTTCGTCGTATGCGGCGGGCACGGTCTGCGCCGCGTCGGCGTGGTCATTGCCTGCTGCCACGGTGTAGGTGACACCCCTGGCGACCGAGTTGCAGATCGCCTGGTGCAGGGCGTCGCCATTGGTTCTGCCGCAGTTGCCGTCGTCGGTGCCGGCACTGCCCAGACTCAGATTGGCCACGTCGATGCGGTCGGCGTTCTGGGTGACGTAGTCGATGCCGCAGATGACGCTTGAGGTGCTTCCGGCACCGAAGGGGCTGAGCACCTGCACCGGCCACAGCCGGACTCCCGGCGCCACGCCGACGACGCCGGTCCCGTTGTCCAGGGCCCCGATGGTGCCCGCCACATGGGTGCCGTGCCCGTGCAGGTCGGAGGGCGGCAGAAGGGGCATCCAGCAGTTCTTCCCTCCGGCGCGGTACACGTTGAGGTCCGGGTGGTTCAGATCGATCCCGGTGTCGATGACGGCCACATCCGCATCGACCCGAGTGTCCGCACCGTCGATGGCCGCGGTCGGGCTGAGATCGGCATCGACCCGGTCCACACCGGTCGGAACCGCCTGACCTGTGGCGTAGACCCACTGGTCCTGCTGCACCGACTGCACCTGCGGGTCCTTGGCGAGCGCGGCCGCGGTGCGTGAACTCATCGACGCCACGTAGCCGTGGAGGGCGTGGCGATAGACGTCGTGCACCACGGCGCCCATGGTGGAGGCGTGCTCGACCGCCGCCGTCACCTGGTCGCCCGCGTCCTTGGTGGTCTCCTTGAGCGCAACGATGTACCGTCCGGGGATCTTGTCGGCCTTGACCGCCTCTGTGGTGGCTGCCGGCGGGGACCCGGCCGCGGGCGACGTGGCAGCGGTGCCCGCCGTACCGGCCGCCAGAGCCAGCGCAAGGAGGGTCGCGCCAAAGATGTTGGGCATCCTGGACCTTTCTGAAAATCGTCGGAGCGACGAGACAGCTCAACCGTGATGCGTGGGATGTCCGCATTTCTGCGGTCTCTACTGCTAGCAGGTCCGCGACAGCGGGCGACGGCCGAAGTCCGGCGACGCGTGATTCTTCAACCGCCTGTCAGCCGTGTGGCCGTGCGGCCTGCTTGCCGTAACGTTTCCTCCGTCGCCGCTTCGAACTGGCCGTCCTTCACTCCGACATCGAAGACACACGAGCCGGGCGTTTGCCGGAGCAGGGCGGGCATCATGTCGAGGTGGCTGCTCCCCACGCTCCCCCGCTTGCCGTCGACTGTCGCGGCAACGCCCTGGTCTCCTTCGCCGTGGGAGCGGAAGACAAGCCGCCAGGTGATGCGCCTCCGCCCGTTGCACTGGTGGCCCTGTGGCGCGGTCATCGCGTCCTGACGGCCTTCAACCGGTTCCGGCGGACCTGGGATCCGCCAGGCGGACGGGTCGACCCGGGCGAGAGGCCTCGCCAGGCGGCCGCGCGCGAGCTGTTGCGGGAAACCGGCCACGTGCCCGACGGACCGCTCCGCTTCGTCGGCTTCGCGAGCTTGGCTCTCGCGCCTGACCGGCGCGCCGAAGACGGTGCCCCGTTCACCGGCCGGGCTGTTGACGTCACCCGGCCGTTCCGGCCCAGCGACGAGATCGAGGCCATCCGGTGGTGGGACCTTCGGGAGGCTGTGCCGGGCGACTGCGGCCGCTGGACGTCTGCCTCGCAAGACTCAGCCGCGACACGCCGCCGAGCACCCGCCGCGGGACGGCCGGAGCTTGAAGGGGCCTGTCAGGCCGACGTACGGATGAGTTCGTCCGTGACCCACCGTGCTGTGCCGGCCGGGTAGGGCGCGGACCGTCCGAGGACGATGTGCCGGAAGCCGGCTTCCAGCGCGTCGCCGATCGCGTTCCGTGTCAGGCCGGGCCGGTCGTAGGAGACGGGCAGATGGATCGAGCGGGTGACCGAGGCGGGGTCGCGGCCGTTCTCGGCGCAGTAGCGGTCCAGCAGTGCGCTGCGGCCGATGACGTCGTCGATGTCGCCGCCCGGGATGTTCCACACGTCGGCGTGCTCGGCGACCACGCGCAGCGTCGCGGAGGAACGTCCGCCGATCAGGATCGGCGGATGGGGGCGCTGAACGGGTCTGGGGTCGCCGTACGCCCCGGTGAGCCGGACGCAGGCGCCGTGGAAGTCGAACGGTTCGGGCTCGGTCCACAACCGCCGGATCACCGTGCAGGCTTCGGCGAGGCTTTCCACCGCATGGGCGGTGTCGTGGAAGGGGAGGCCGTGTGCTTCGTACTCGCGCCGGGCCAGAGGATGGCCGGGGCGCGAACCGACACCGATGCCGAAGTCGAGCCGTCCACCCGAGACGATGTCGACGGTCGCGGCGATCTTGGCCAGCAGGGCGGGTGGCCGGAAGCGGTTACTGGTCACCAGTACGCCGAGCCGCAGTCGTCGGGTGTGGGCGGCGAGGGCCGACAGCAGTGTCCGGCCTTCGTAGGTCGGGCCGTCCGGGGGGCCGCCGATGGGCATGAGGTGATCGAACAACCAGGCATGCTCGATCTCCGGGATCGCGTCCGCCTCGCGCCAGACTCGCAGGACGTCGTGGTAATCGACCTGCGAGGGAGCGGTCATGACGCCGAAGCGAGGCCGGGGCGGGTGTGACATGGAGTCCTTGGTCCTTTCCGTTCCTTCACCGGCGCGCCGAACCGGACGTGGTGCCGGGGCTCACACGGAACATGTCTGCGGCAGGGTGCGGAAGTTGGTGCGATACCTCCGTCCCGGGGCCGCCGAGCGAGCCGGAGAGCGGCTTCTGGCCTGCGTCTGCGGGATTCCCGCGGGCCCGGGAGCCGCGGGAGAGGGTGTGGAGCCGCCCCTCGGACGATCAGCGGCGTCGCAGTGACGGGTCGAGCAGCGCGGGCGGGGTGTCGTACTTCTCGTGCGCGGCCAGATCGGTGCCGGGAGCGACGATCGCGTCGATCGCGTCGAGCACGTCGGCGGAGAGCACGGTGTCAGCGGCGGCGAGGTACGAGCGCAGATGCTCCAGCGTGCGAGGGCCGATGAGCGCGGTGGTCACGGCGGGGTGCGCGGTCACGAATCCGAGCGCGAGCTGGATCAGGGTCAGACCGGCCTCCTCGGCGACCTCGGCCAACTGCTCGACGGCGTCGAGCCTGGCCCGGTTGGAGGGGATGGCGGTGTCGAAGCGTTGCGGCATGAACGTCGAGCGGCTGGTGGTGATGTCCCGGCCCTCACGGACCGCGCCCGACAGCCACCCGGAGGCCAGCGGGCTCCACACCAGCACACCGAGTCCGTACTGCTCGGTCACCGGCAGCACGTGGGACTCGATTCCGCGCTGCAGGATCGAGTAGCTGGGCTGTTCGGTGACGTAGCGGCTCAAGTGGTTTTCCCGGGCGGCCCATTGGGCCTGCACGATGCGGTGCGCGGGGAACGTCGAGGAGCCGAAGCAGCGGATCTTTCCTGCGCGTTGCAGGTCGGTCAAAGCCGACAGCGTCTCCTCGTCGCTGGTGGTGGGGTCCCACCGGTGGATCTGGTAGAGGTCGACGTGGTCGACACCGAGCCGGCGCAGGCTGGCGTCCAGTTCGGTGACCAGCCAACGGCGCGAGCTGCCCTGGTGGTTGCGCTCGTCACTCATGGGCATGCCCGCCTTCGTGGCCAGCACGATGTCGTCGCGGCGGCCGGCGATCGCCTTGCCGACCATCTCTTCCGACTCGCCGCCGCTGTACATGTCGGCGGTGTCGATGAGATTGATCCCGGCCTCGAGAGCTGCGTCGACGAGGGCGGTGGCCTCGTCCTGAGTGGTGCGCCCGATCGCGCCGAAGTTCATCGCGCCGAGCGCGAGCGTGCTGACCTGCACACCAGTGCGGCCCAAGGTGCGGTACTGCATGACCGTGTTCCTCCATTGCGGGTGAAGGCGGGTGGAGCGTGGCGGCGATACATGGCTCGTCGGCCCTCTGCTCTGGCATCATGAGCAAACGGAACCGCGTCCCGTTTGACGATACGGAACCACGTCCCGTTTAGCAAACCCGGCGGTGGAAGGATCGGTGCGGTGAAGGACAACGGCGAGAGTGCGATGCGTGCGGCACGGCCCAGGCGGGCGGACGCCCGGCGCAACGAGAAGACCCTGCTGGACGCGGCCGCCGCGATCTTCGTCACGTCAGGCGTCGAAGCGCCCGTGCGCGACATCGCGGCCGAGGCCGGCGTCGGGACGGCTACGATCTACCGCCACTTCCCGACACGAGCGGATCTGATCATCGCCGTCTACCGGCACCAGGTGGAGGCATGCGCCGAGGCCGGCCCCGCCCTGCTGGCGAGCAGCGCCACTCCGTACGCCGCACTGCGGCAATGGATCAACCTCTTCGTCGACTTCCTGGTCACCAAGCACGGGCTCGCCGCCGTGCTGCAGTCCGACAGCGCCGGCTTCGGCAATCTGCACGCCTACTTCCTCGATCGGCTCCTGCCCGTGTGCACCCAACTGCTGGACGCCGCAGCGGATTCCGGTGAGATTCGATCCGGCCTGGACGCCTACGCGCTCCTGCGCGGCGTCGGAAACCTGTGTATCGGCGCGGACAGCGATCCCCGCTACGACGCACGTCGGCTGGTCGAGCTCCTCATCGCAGGGCTCCGTCGACCGCGCTGACTCGGCCGGCCCGCGCCGGAGCACCGGCGCTTCAGGGCACCGGCACGCGGTTCGGCGTCGCACGACCGGGCGTCGCCGCGCCGGATGCGGATGGTTCCGGCGTCAGACAGCCCCCCGGCCGCGGACCGCCGTGGAGCGCAGGAGGAGCAGGGCGGTGTCGTCTGTGCGTTCGTTCGACGGCTGGGCTCGCGCGATGAGCCGGTCGGCGAGTGCGTCGAGGGGTCCCGCACGGACGAGGCCGGGCGAGACCGAGTTGACCCGCACCTTCGGGGCCAGCTCACCCGCGAGCTGCTGGGCGAGGTGCAGCAGCGCGGCCTTGCTGGTCCCGTACGCCCCCACGTTCGGACCCACGTGCGCGGCGCCCTCGGTGCAGATGTTGACCACAGCGCCACCGTGCTCACGCATCCAGGCGCGCCAGGCGCACTGCACGAGCCGCAGCGGCGCCTCCACATTGACGGTGAACGCTTCGCGCCAGCGGTCGGGCGCGGCGTCCATGAGCGGCCCGTAGGGCTGATTGGCCGCGGCGTTGTTGACGACGATGTCGATCCGTCCGAGAGCGCTCAGGCCGAGCTCGGTGAGCTCCCGCAGATGAGCCGGGTCGGCGACACTGCCCGCGAGCCCGACGCCACCGAGTTCCCCGGCGACGCGCCGTACCGCGTCCGGGTCCCGGGCGCTCACACACACCCGTGCACCGGCCCCCGCCAGCGCCTCGGCGACCGCCCGTCCGATGCCGCGCGAGGCACCCGTGACGATGGCGGCCCTGCCCTCCAGTCCGTACCGCGACGTCATCCGCACACCGTCTCATGACGGACCGTCAGGCAACAGCCGCGGGACACCGCCGGATCGGCGGCGGGGGCAGGGGCGGCCGGGCCGTTCAGGGGGAGACCGCGGCCGCAGCGGCCGGCATCCTCGCCCCCGGCGGCGCGGGGACCGGAGCCGGCGTCATCCACCGCGCCGGTGCGGACCTCGGCATGGCCGGCGGGCGCGCCGCTTCGCCCCGGGGATCTTCTCCCCCGACGGCGCACGGTGCTGCGCGGGGGACGGTCCGCGAGCCGTCATCCGGCGGCGGAGGTCGTCCATGTCCACAGCGTTGACCTTGTCCAGGAGGCTTTCCAGGACGCGCTCGGGCAGCGTGCCGGGTTGCGTGTAGAGCACGATACGATCCCGGACGATCATCAGGTTCGGCACCGAGGCGACCCCGAGGGCATCGGCCAGCCTGGACTGCTCGGTGACGTCCACCGCGGCGAACACCATGTCGTCATGGCGGTCGGAGACCCGCTCGAAGAGGGATGCGAAGACGGCACAGGGCCGGCAGTGCTGGGACGAGAAGCCGATCACCATCGTGTCAGCACTCGAACCGACCTCGGCGAAGTTGTCGTACGTCAACTCTATGGTCGTCACCCCGACCTCCCCTTCACGAGGTGCCTCTGCCGGCCGTGCGGGCTGCCCCGGGGCCGTGAGCAGCACCGCACGGACACTTTCAAATACCCCAGGGGGTATTTGAAAAGGGAATCTAGACCACTGGTCGCCCCCCGACAACTACCCGTCGCGAGTTCCCCGCGGGGCGGGACCGTCGACGAACTCGACCGCACCGCCGCGGCGGGCGAGCGAGCGCAGGACCCGGCCCGGGCCCGCCTCCCACAGCTGCTCGACACCCAGCCCTCGTACCGCTTCCAGGGTGTCCGACCAGAGCACCGGCCGCACCAGGGCCGACTCCAGCAGGGCGCGGAACGCCTCCGGATCACGGTGGGGGCGGGAGTCGATACAGGAGACGACGGTGACCCGGCTCGGGCGGATGCCGAGCGACCGCAGCTCGCGCCGCCAGTGAGGCAGGGCACCGGCCATGAGCGAGGAGTGGAACCCACCGCCGATCGGAAGCAGCACCCCCCGGGCGGACGAGGTCTCCAGGCGCGCGGCAACCGATGCCACGGCGGCCGGTTCCCCGGAGAGCACGATCTGCCGGCTGCCGTTGACCCCCGCGATCTCCAGCACGCCGTGCCCTTCGGCCGACACCTGCCGGCGCAACCGGTCTGCGGCCGCGAGGTCGAGCCCGATGACGGCGATCATCGCGCCGGGCCGGCGGAGTTGCTCGGTGTGGCAGATCCGCCCCCGGGCGAGGGCGAGCCGCAGGCCGTCCTCCGGGCGGACAGCGCGGGCGTAGACGAGGGCCGTGATCTCCCCGAGGCTGTGCCCCACGACGACCGGCACGTCGGCGGCCGGACCGAACCGGCTGTACGCCTCGACCAGACCGGCGACGTACGTCGCCGCGGTCGACACTCTGATGTCCGTCAGGTCGAGCTCATCGGCCGCAGACGAGCCCAGCTCGGCCAGCAGCATGCCGACCAGGGGGTGGTCCCGGTGGGCGTGCAGGACGGCCCTGATGGCGTCGGCCCGCACTCCCTGACCGGCGAAGGCGATGCCGGGCGAGCGCCGGCCCGCGTGTATCGCCGGCGGCTCACCGTCGATCACCGAGACGGCGCCTCCCTCTTCACGCGTGTTCATGGACCGCTCCGTTCACTGCGGCGGGAGCCACGGCTCCGGCGAAGGGCGCGGCCATGAGCGACAGGCCACCGTCGGCGACGATCACCTGGCCGGTGATCCAACTGGCCGCGGGCGAGGCGAGGAACACGACGACCCCGGCCAATTCCCGCTCCGTGCCGAACCTTCCGAGAGGTGTCGCGGCGCGCATCGTCTCCCAGGCGGATGCCCGCGGGGCGTACTGCCGGACGGCATCGCCGTCGAGCGGGCCGGCGGACGCGGCATTGACGCGGACGCCCCGCGGCGCGTACTCCACGGCCAGGTAGCGGGTGAGGGCTTCGACCGCGGCCTTCGACGTCCCCACGGCCGCGTACCCGGGAGGCGCCGTGCCGGCCCCGAGCGAGGACAGGTTGACGATCGCCCCGCCTTCGGGCATCAGGGCCGCTCCCTGCTGCGAACACCACAGGGTGCCGCGCAGATTGGTGTCCAGCGCGCGTGTCCAGTCCTTGTCGGTGAGGTCGCCCAGCATCCCGAACGCACCGGAGGCGGCGTTGTTGACCAGAATGTCCAGGCGGCCGTGGCGGGCGGCGACCGTCTCGAACATCCGGCCGACCTGGTCCTGCCGGGCCACGCTGCACCGGAGCAACTCGGCGGACAGTCCCCGGTCGGCCAGTTCCCTCAGCGCCTGCTGCGCCGCGGCTCCGGCCCGCAGGTAGTTGATGACCACATGGGCACCGCGTTCGGCGAGTTGATCGACCACCGCGCGACCGACCCCGTGCGCTCCCCCCGTCACCAGGGCGATCCGGCCGGCCAAGTCCTCTCCCATGACCCCTCCACAACCGACGGGTGCTGCGTCGCGGCGGACGACAAGGGACGGCTCGTCACATGCCTTGCTGCCACCTGTCCACGATGCTAGCGTCTGCGCATATAAGCATATGCGCGTAGACGCATTTAGATAGTGCCCGCGACCACGCGAATACGCGTCCGTCGCCGGTCACGCCGCAACCGCCTCCGAGGAAAGAGGTCAGATGTTGTCGACCACCCCGCAGGAAGTGGCACTCGAAGTGGGCGGCGTCTCGTTCACTTTGCTTCTGTTTCCCAGTACGAGCGGACTGCGCGGCCAGGTGTGGCACGGCGATGAACGGATCGCCGGGCTGCGCCTGTTCCACAGCTCCGACGCCGACCGGCTCGCCGAACTCGCGAGCCGCAACAGCGCCGTGCTCCGCGCGGCCGCACGGCTGTCCGGCACCGCCTCGGGCGGTGGGTCGCGGTGACCGACCACGACGACGTCCTTGAGGCACTGCGCGGTGTCGACGACCCGGAACTGCACCGATCCGTCGTCGACCTGGGCATGGTGCGCGAGATCGTCATCGAGGGCACGGAGGTGACCGTGCGTCTTGCGCTCACGATCGCCGGATGCCCCCTGCGGGAGTATTTCGAGCGCGTGGTGCCGCAGAAGGTGCGTGCGGCCTGTCCCGAAGTGACCGCGGTCCACGTGGACCTGACCGCCATGACCGAGGAGGAGCGCTCGCGCGTCATCGGCGACGTCCGGGTGAAGGTGCCGCGCGTGGGCGACGCCGAGTCCCGTACCCGCATCATCGCGGTGGGCAGCGGCAAGGGCGGTGTCGGCAAGTCGACCGTCGCCGTCAACCTCGCCGCCTCCCTCGCCGCGCTCGGGCACCGGGTCGGCCTGCTGGACGCCGACATCTGGGGTTTCTCCGTACCGCAGATGCTCGACGCCACCGGGCGGCCCACGGTGGTCGGCGACCTCATCATGCCGCTGGAGTCCCATGGGCTCTCCGTCCTGTCCATGGGCAACTTCGTGCCCGAGGACGGCCCGGTGGTGTGGCGGGGGCCCATGCTGCACAAGGCCCTGGAGCAGCTGCTCGGCGACGTGCATTGGGACGACCGTGACTACCTGGTGATCGACATGCCGCCGGGGACGGGGGATGTGTCCATCTCGCTGGCGCAGTTCCTTCCCCGCGCCGACTTCCTCCTGGTCACCAGCCCGCACGAAACCGCCGAGCGGGTCGCGCTGCGCGCCGGGCGGATGATGACCAAGACGGGGATGAATCTCGTGGGCGTCGTGGAGAACATGGCGGGCTTCGTCTGCGACGGCTGCGGCCAGGAGCACGAGTTCTTCGGCAAGGGCGGCGGCGAGCGGCTGGCCGAACTGCTCGGCACACCGCTGATCGGCCGTATTCCGCTCGACCCGGCGGTGAGCGCGGCCGGAGGCGACGGAGCACCGGCGGTCATCGCTCACCCGGACTCCACGACCACCAAGAGGTTCACCGAGCTGGCGCACACCGTCGTCGCGCGGTCACCACGCATCCGGCGGGCCCTGCCGTTGCTCACCATGGGGACCGAAGCCCGCGGGTGCGGCTGCGGATAGCACCGGCGGTTCCGGCCGGAAGAGGCCTGCCGGCGCGCCTCGTCGGACACGGAACGGCCGGCGGCGGCGAAGTCCCGCCGTACGCCGGCCGTCGACGCCGTGCCGGGAGCCGCGCCGGGCTCCGACCGGCCGCGCCTCGCGGCGGGAGCGCGAGCGGATCACGACACGCGTCCGCACCGTCCGTCACGAACTCCGGGACGGGTGCGTCGCCGCACACCGAGATGTGAACCAGCGTCACGCGGCCGGTCGCGCACGCCCTGCGGCGCGACCGGCCGCGGAGGAGCACCGGTTCGGGCCATGTCAGGCATCGGCCCTCGGGGCCGGTGGTGTTCCACCACGACCGGTGACCCATCGAAACCGCGCGGTTCCCCGTCCGCAAAGGCGGCCCCGTGAATGTCCCGCTGCGGCGGGTCGGACACCCGACCCGGCACAGCCGCCGTCTGCGCCCCGCGGAGTCCTGCGCCTCGGTCCCCCGCACCGTACGCACGGCACGGGTCTTGCGCATCACCGCGCGACCGGGCGCGGTCGTGCGGTCACCGCACACCGGGGGCCGGCTGCCGTGGAGCGGACAGCCGGCCCCGGGACCCGACGCGGCCGGTCACCGGTCAACGCAGCACCAGGAAGACCTGTCCTCCTTCCTGGACGAGGGTGAACCTGTCGATGCCGGTGTCGGACGGCCCGCGCACCCGCTCGCCGGTGCAGAGGTCGAACTGACTGCCGTGGCCGGGGCATGTCACCACCGTGCCCTCCACCTCCCCCTGGGACAGGGCCGCACCCGCGTGCGGGCAGCGGTCCGCCACGGCGTACAGCCGACCGCCCAGCCGGTACACGGCGAGCGGCCCGACCGGTGAGTCGCCGGTCCGGAAGACCAGGCCGAGACGCCCGGCGGCGTCGGCCGCCTCGAACAGCACGAACCGTCGCGAGCCCCGCCCTTCGGCGTCCTGCTCGGCCAACCGCGCCGCCAGGCGCAGGGGAAGCGCGCCGCGGTTGACCACGAGGTCGCATCCGGCGCGCTGCGCCTCGACCCACCGGCCGGGATCGGGTACCGCCGAGAAGCCGGCGATCAGTGAATCCGGCCAGCGGCCACGCCAGCCGCGTACGGTCTCCACGGCGTCGGGCTCGTCGATGTCGAGAACGGCCACCGCCGGCTGCCCTTCCACGGGTTCCGTCCGGGACATGGACAGGTTCCGCTCGTCCGCGATCCGGCCGAGCCGGGACGCCAGAGCGGTGTTACCCGTGGCGAGCACCATGGTGGGGACCAGAGCTCTGCTTTCGGATACCAAGGCCGCGACCTCTTCCGTACGGTGGAGCCGTTCGACGGCGGTGTCAGATGAAGAGCTGGATGTCCGCCTTGGCGGCCATGTCGATGAAGCTGGCGGCTCCCAGCGACGGCTGCAGGCCGTCGATGAAGTCCGACGACTTCAGACCGTACAGATCCATGGTCATCTGGCAGGGGTGCATCCGGACGCCGATGGCCATGGCCATCTCCATCAGCTCCGTCGGGCTGGCCACCTTGTAGTCCTTCGCCAGCTTTTTGATCATCTTGGTGCCGGCGCCGCCGAAGTGGATCTTCCCCAGCTTGAGGTGGTCCGTGCCACCCCGGTCCACCAGGGACTCGCCCTTCTGCATCCAGTTGGTACCGGTGATCCGTCTGTCGTTGCGCTGCAGGACCCGCAGGCCCCAGAAGGTGAAGAAGATGTCCACCTCGACATCGGAGGCGGCCGCCGTGGTGGCCAGAATCAGGGTCGGCCACACCCGGTCCAGGTCGCTGCTCCAACAGACCATGGCAAGCCTCTTCGGCTGCTCCTCCGTGCCAGGCACCATGTCCTCGGCCATTTCACACCTTCCAGGTTCTCTGTGGTGGACAAGCTGATCCGCGGAACCACCCGCACGTGCGGGGTTCCCTGACAAACACTCCGGGGTGGTGAGGTTCAGGCATGCTCCACCAGCCAGACCACCCCTTGCGCCATGCGGAACGCGAGGTATCCGACGAAGACGACGGCGAGGAAGATCCAGAACCTCGATACACGGGCCCGGCGGTCTCCCGGTCCTTCCGGAACGGCGCCCATCGGCGTCTCCCTTCTTCTGCGGCTCCGCTCAATCCGCGCAGCGGTAGCACCGGATGTCGTGTTCGGCGATGAACGCCTTGTACTGCTCGAACGCGGTGCGGCCGTCGACAAGACGAGACCGCTCGTCCTCCATGTGCGACGGCCGCAGCCGCGCCATCCAGCCGGCGCCGTACGGGTCCCTGTTGGCCACCGCGATGTCCTCCTCGAACGCCGCTTCGTTGATCGCCAGCAGTTCCCCGGTCAGCGGCGTCGGGAAGGGGCCGACCCACTTGGCGCTCTCGATGACCGCGAGCGGCCGGCCCCGGGTGAAGGTCCTTCCCACGCGCCGCCAGGTGATCTGGACCATCCGGCCGCCCATCGTCTGCGCCACATCGGTCATGCCGAGGACGACCTCGTCGCCCTCGGCCCGTACCCAGACGTTCATCCCCACGTCGTACAGGAGGTCGTCCGGCACCGCGCATCCGTACCAGACCTGGTCGGTCATCGCCCGTCAGCCTCCGTCGCAGACGATTCCCTCGGCATCGAGAAAGCTCTGGTACGCCTCCAGGCCCGCCGCTCCCGTGACCAGGTCGGCCGAGTCCGCCTCCCAGTCGGCGGCGCGGATCTTCGCGACCCAGCCCGCCTGGTAGGGATCGCTGTTGATCAGGCTGGGCGAGCTCACCAGTGCCTGATTGACCTCGACGATCTCTCCGGACACCGGTGCCGGCACCGGGCCGACCCATTTGCCGCTCTCCACCGTCGCGACGTTGCGCCCCTTCCTGACGGTCTTCCCGGCGCCCTTCAGCGTCACCGAGATGATCGTCTTGGCGAGGTTCTGCGCCACGTCGGTCATTCCGACGACGACCAGGCCGTCCTCCTGACGGGCCCACACATGCCGCTCGACGAGGTAGTACAGATCGTCGGGGAGGTTACATTTCTTGACCAGTGCCACCGCTCGGGCTCCTGTTTTCTGTGACTTCGTGTTCTGCCATCAGGTGATGGACGAGCATGTCGAGTGCGACCATGCGGATTTCGCGATCGAATTCCTCGAGAAACGACGGATCGCGTTTCCCTTTCCGGAGACTGTGCTCGTACCGGTCTCCGCACACCGGGCACGTCACCTCGTAGAAGTGGTTGCCCCGCCGTTGCGTGGTCTGGACGGCATCGCGGTGCCGGTCACCGAGATGCGCGTGCAGACCACGGACGGTGCCGTCGAACTCACACCACGGGCACTTCATGCCTTCACCGCTGTCGCCGCCGCGTCCGCGATCCCCTCGACCAGTTCGAGGACCCCCTCGCCGGCCGCGGTGATCGCCACGCGGTCTCCGTCAAGTTCTCTGCCGGCCAGGCCCGCCTGCAGCAGATCGTTCACCTTCTCCCAGGCGACGATCCGCGGACAGGCGAGCACCGCGCCGAGTTCCACGGTCGTCGCTTCTCCCTCGCGCAGCCGGACGAGCACCTTCCAGCCCTCCGGATCGCAGGCCACGCGCAGGGCTCGCCGCACCAGGGCCGCGGCCGCGGCCGACACGTCGTCCTCCGGGAGCCGGCCGTCCGCGGGCTCGGCGGTCTCCCAGGACCGGAACACGAAACCGTCGTAGCGGCGCAGCGTGACGGCCAGTGCCTGCAGCCGCCTGCCGATGTCGGCCCCGATCATCTCCGGACTCACGGGCCTCACACCCCGGCGACTTCGGGTACGCCCGGCGACGCCGGCTTCCGCTGCGCCTCCTTGACCAGTTGGATGATGTCGAGCACCGTCATCGCGTCCTCGTTGCCGGTGGTCTTCACCGCGTCCGAGAACATGGTCATGTCCTTCGGACAGGAGACGATGAACTTGTCGACCCCGACCCGCACGGCCTCACGGATCCGGTTCTCACTCGGCCGTTCGTCCAGCATGGAGTCGTCCATCCAGATGCGACCGCCGCCGGCGCCGCAGCAGAAGGTGTCCGCACGGTTGCGGGGCATCTCGACGAGTTCGCAGCCGAGCGCCTTCAGCAGCCGCCGCGGCGCGTCCACGACACCGTTGTAGCGGGCCAGGTAGCACGGGTCGTGGTACGTCACCCGGTAGCCGAGCGGCTCCACCCTGATGGCACCGGACTCGACCAGGTCGGCCAGCAGCTCCGTGTAATGCCACACCGTGTACGTCGCACCGCGCTCGGGGTACTCGTTGCGCAGGGTGTTGAGCGAGTGCGGGTCCGTGGTGAAGATCTCCTGGAACTGCGCCGCTTCCAGCGACGCGATGTTCTGGTCGGCGAGCATCTCGAAGAGACCTTCCTCGCCCACGCGCCGCACGTCGTTGCCCGCGTTGCGCTCACCCTCGTAGAGCAGCCCGAAGTCGACGTCCGCGTCGTGGAGTATCGACGCCAGCGCCTGCGAGTTGCCCTGCAGCCGGTCGTCGAAGCTCGCGAAGTCGCCTACGAACCACAGGTACTTCACGGGCTCCTTGCGCGCATCCTTGATCTTGAAGTCGAGGCCCTTGGTCCACCGCGACCGCATCCGCGCCGACTTGCCGAACGAGTTGCCCTGCTTCGACAGGTTCTGCAGGGTCTGCTGCAGGGTGGCGTCCATCGTGCCTTCGTCGACCAGCCCGCGACGCAGCTGGACGATGGTCGGCACATGCTCGATGCCCACGGGGCAGACCTCGACGCAGTGCATGCACGTCGTGCAGGACCACAGCGTCTGGGCCTTGACGACATCGCCGGCGAGGGCGGTGTCCGCACCGGTGGCCAGCGGGCCGGTGGCATCCGCACGGGTCTCCCGGTCGAGCAGCGTGATGCCGGACGACTGGGTGTCCGCCCACTGCCGCAGGTCCAGGATCAGGTCCCTGGGCGAGAGCGGGGCGCCCGCGGTACGGGCCGGGCACACCTCGTGGCAGCGGCCGCACTTGGTGCACGCGTCGAGGTCGAGGAGTTCCTTCCAGGTGAAGTCGGAGATCTCCTTGTACCCGACGTGCTCCGCGTCCTCGGGGGGCGCGGGCAGCCGTCTGGCCGTGGACCGGTCGTGCACCAGCAGGTTCACACCGTCCACGATCATGTGCATGGCCTTGGAGAAGGGGATGTACACCACGAACCCCAGGGCCATCAGCGAGTGCACCCACCAGTCGGCCATGTGCGCCGTCTCGGCCGTGGAGGACGACATGCCCGCCGCTTCGAACCCCCGGGCGAGCAGCCAGCCCAGCGGCGACCACACCTCGAAGGCGGGGAAGTGGCCGGCCAGGATCCGGAACGCCTCCAGCAGGTAGCCGGTGACCAGGATCCCCCCGAACAGGTAGATGAACGCCCAGTCCCCCGCGACGATCCTGGCCCGGGAATAGCCGCCTTCCGGCTTCTCCGCACGGGTGTAGTCCAGCTTGGCGGGCCGTCTGACGCCGCGGCGCAGCGCCATGTACGCCAGGCCCAGTACCGCGGTGAACCCCATCGTGTCGAGAACGACCGAGTACACCAGGTAGAAGGCGCCCTTGAAGAAGCTGACCTCGTGCCCCAGGAACAGCGTCCCGGCCTTCCGGACGATGTCGAAGTCGATCGTCAGGATGACCGTTCCGATGAACAGGGTGATGAAGCCCCAGAAGATGAAGAAGTGCGCGATGCCCGCTGCCCGGTCCCTGCGGAACACCGAGGAGTTGGTGGCGACCGCACCGACCGACCAGTTGTCCTCCCGTTGCCCGACACCCTTCGCGGGCCTGCTGACCAGGGACTGCCACAGGACGGCCTTTCTGCCTGCCGCCCGGCCGCGGCGGTACTTGCGCACCCGCCGCCAGAAACCCCAGAAGAACACGCCCATGGTGACGAAGGCCAGGACGTAGAACGCTATCTCGCCCACGGCGGAGAAGCCCTGGAAGACCTCCCGGGTCTCCTCCGCCGCCGTGACGGGCATGTCCGATGACGCCACGGTCACCCCTGAACCCTTTCGGCCAGTGCGGGAACCAGGTCGAACAGGTCCTCGGTGGTGCCGAAGTGCGCGACGTCGAAGATCGGCGCGTTCTCGTCCGTGTTGCACGCGATGATCAGTTCGGCGTTGCGCATGCCCTCGAGGTGCTCGGGTGCGCCGGAGATCCCGAACGCGAGGTACGCCTTCGGCTTGACCTTGAGGCCGGACTTGCCGACCTGACGGGTCTTGGGCAGCCAGCCGGAGTCGATGACCGGCCGCGAGGCCGACAGCGGGGCACCCAACGCGTCGGCGAGTTCCTGCACCAGCTCCAGGTTCTCCTGCGACTCGATGCCGCGCCCGGCCGACACCAGGACGTCGGCCGCCGTGATGTTGACGTCGCCGCCCTGCGGTTCGACGACCTGCCGCAGGGTCGTGACCAGGCCGCCGAACTCGTCGGGGGCCGGGACCCGTAGGACCTCGTGGGCGCCGGCCACCTGGCCCGCCGCGGACGGGAAGCTGCCGCCCACGACGGTGCAGATGCCGCGCTCGCCGGTGATCTCGACCTCGGCGAGCACCTTGCCGCCCAGGATCTGGGAGGTGGCGACGACCGCGTCCCCCTCGGCCTTGAGGTCGGTGACATAGGCGGCCAGCGGGGCCTCCCACAGGACGGACAGCGCCGCACCCAGGTCCAGGCCGATCGTGGCGTTGGACAGCAGCAGCAGGCGCGGTGAGCGCTCCCGCAGCACATGCCGCAGTGCGGCCTCGTACGCCTCGGGCACGTACTCCGCCAGCGCGGGGTGATCGATGGAGACGACGGCGTCGGCGCCTTCGAGCTGTGAGCTCAGGTCGGCGGGCCCGAACACGGCCACTTCCGCCGTGCCGCCCCAGCCGGCCGCGAGTTCCTTGGCCTTGCCCACAAGCTCGTGGGTGATCTCGGAGATCTGCCCGCCGGCGTGCTCGGCGAGCACAAGAACGTTGCCACTCATGCTTTTCCTCATCCCTTGATCAGGCCGCGCTCGCGCAGCAGCTCGACGATCTTGTCCGCGATCTCGTCGGTGCTGCCGGTGAGCATCTCGGCGTGGCTGGTCTGCTCGGGCCGGTACATGCGTCGCACCGACAGACCCGAGCCCGCGGTCTCCTCCGGGACGGAGACCTCCCGCAGCTCGCCGGCCTGCATGGCCTGACGGATCCGGGTGATCGGGGCGTAGCGCGGTGTCTCGCGGGAGGCCTGGAGGCCGATGACCGCGGGTACCGGCAGCTCCAGCTCGTGCGACCGGCCGCCGGCGAACTCCTGGCGCACCACGAGCCTGCCGTCCTGCGCCTCGACGCCGATCACCACCGAGATGTGGCGCTGGCCCAGGCGCGCGGCGAGCATCGGAGCGAGCTGTCCGTCCAGGTCGTCGGGCGCCTGCACACCGGTGATGACGAGGTCGGCCGGCTCCTCGGCGAGGTAGGCGGCGAACGCGGCGGCGCGGGCGTGGGTGTCGGGGCCTCCGCCGTTCAGCTTGACCGCACCGTTTGCGCCCTTGGCGATGGCGGTGTAGAGGGCCTGGTCGATGTCGGGGTCCTCGCCGAGGCCGACGGCGACGACCTCGGCGTCACCGGTGGCGTCCTTGATCAGCAGCGCCTCCTCCAGCGCCTGGTCGTCCCACTCGTTCAGTACGAACTTGAGGTATTCACGGTCGATGTCGGTCTCGTCGGGAGTCAGCTCGATCTCCTCGACGAGGTCCGGTACTGCCTTCATCGCAACGACGATGCGCATGAGTACATGTCTCCCTAGCTCAGGACTTCGTCGAGACGCATCTGCTGACGGATCTCGACCAGATCGTCCGCGGTCGGAACAAACGGGTAGTCGCGGAAAGGCTCTGCGGGACGGTAGGAGCCGTAGGGCCTGGTACACCCGGGCTCGCCGTTCTCTCCGGGACATCCGTTGGTGACGAAGGGGATCCCGGTGTCGACGATCGCGTCCACCGTGGCCCGGTCGGCGTCGATGGAGAGCAGGTTTCCCTCGTCGTCGAAGCGGAAGCCGTCCAGGCCGTAGCCCTCGGTCTCGATGAGGTGCTTGGCCAGCTGGACGCGCCGCCACCGCTGGATCGGCGACTTGGGGTGTTCGGCCATCCGGGAGTCCGGCTCGGGGTTGAAGCAGAACAGGTAGGAGAAGATCTCCTGCTCCCGCAACTGCACGAAGAGCCGGACCAGATCCTCGTCCGCCTCGCCGAGCCCGACGAGGGTGTGCACGTTGACCTTCCACGGACCGAAGATCTCGCGGGAGTCGGTGATGACCTCCCAGTACTTCTCCCACTTCAGCCCACCGGCCGGGACGTCGGTGCGCAGACTGCGGAAGAGTTCTTCCGTCACCGCGTCCAGTCCGATGCCGATCATGTCGACGCCCAGTTCCTTGAAGCGCTCCAGGCGCTCGCGGTTGAGGGTGGGCGGCGCGGCCAGGATCGACAGGGGAGCCCGCACGGCCTTCACGATGCGCTCGGTGATGTCGCAGGTGTCACGGTAGGCGTGACCGTGCGTCACCATCGAGATGCACAGTCTCGTCATGCTGCTTTCGAACTCGGCCATCCGCTCGACGAGTTCGTCGGTGCGCACCAGCGGCCACTCGACCCGGATGAACGACTTGTCGTCGTAGGCACCCGGGCGCGTGCGCGCGAGGCCGCAGTAACCGCAGTCCGACTGGCAGCCGTCGCTGTAGTTGAGCAGCAGGTTGATTCCGCCGAAGTCGAAATCGCGGCTGAACCGCCCGGAGCGGAACCGCAGTGCGATCGCGCTCGCCATCGAGATGCGAACCCATTCCGGGCTGGTTTTCCGTTGCGTCGCCTCCGTCGGCGACGGGAGAAGGGGAAGCTGTCGGCCCATCTCGTCTGTGCCTCTCAACTCTGCTCGGGGAAGTAACACGAGCCCGCGGACCGCACGGGCGCGGCGGTGGCCAGTCGTGCCGCCCGCTGTCCGGCGGTCAGGACGGCGGTGGTGATCTGCTCCGCACCGACCTGCAGCGCCTGGTCGGCGCCCGCGGCCGATACGACCTTGGTGACGGTGTCCCTGCTCAGCCGCTGCCAGCGCAGGTCGGACTCCAGCTGCACCACGGCCGACGGCAGTTCGGCGAAGTCGCCGACGATGACGGCGCTCTTCACCAGGTCTCCGTGTGTGGACAGGTACAGCCGCATCAGTCCGGCCGGCGTCTTCAGCACGGCGGTGCCGCTGCCGTCCGGGACGACGCTCCGCTCGCCGAGCCAGGACTGCGCCCGGTAGCGTTCCTCGGCGAGCACCGCGGCCCGGGCCAGTTCGCCCTGCTCGGGCACGCTCGGCTCGAACTCGGCTCCGAACGTCCGGGAGAAGCCGTACCGGATGGAGTCACGCAGCGCGGCGCCGTCGTAGGACCTGCCGGTCTCCCGGGTCACGGTGGTCACCCGTTGCCGTACGGCACTCGCGGCCTTGTCCGCCAGCTTGGCCGCGGGGATCCGCAGCACACGGAGCATGAAGTCGACGTCGAGGTCGGCGAGGATGCTCGCGTGGAAGAGCATGCCGCCCCGCTCGTCGACGTACAGGCCCAGGCCGGCGATCTTGCGCCCCTCCACCTCCAGGTCGTTCTTGCCCCGGAAGCCAGCGGTGATCCCGAGTTCGGCGAGCCCTGCCACGATGGCCGTCGAGCACTCCTCGATGATCTCCCGGGGGCGTTTGTCGGCGGGAGCGCGGTCGACCAGCGCCAGGCCCAGCTGACCGGCGCCCATGATGATCGCCCCGCCGCCGGTCGGCCGCCGGCTCACCTCGGTGCCGGTGCGGCTGCACGCCTCGAGATCGACCTCGGCCTCCAGGAGCTGGTAGCGGCCGATCAGCGCACACTGGCTGCGGTAGGTGTACAGCCGCAGGGTGGGCGGCCGGTACGGCGCACCGCGCGCATAGCCGTCCATCAGTGCCTCGTCGAGCGCCAGGCCGTCCGCGGCACGTGCGCCGTCGTCCGCGAGGAGGCGCCACCGGGCCGGCATCAGGCCACCTCGACCGTCTGGTAGGAGACGTCGTCGTCGCCGGTCCAGGTCAGTGAGCAGCAGTACTCGAAGAGCCGGGGCTCCAGCCCCCGTGAGCGGGCGTACTCGATCGCGCCGTCCGCCGGGTAGGCGATCCCGTTGAGGCCCAGGTCGACGGCCGCCTGATCGAGGTCCTTCTTGGCGTCGCCGAGCGGCCGTGCGCAGCCGAGGTTGATGGTGGTCGCGGGGGCCGCCAGCCGCGCGGTACGGAAGAAGTCCGTGACGTCGTCGACGGGCGGGGGCGGGATGTGCGCCATGGGCGTGCCCACCAGGGGCACCAGGACCACCAGAATGATCGTGGACACGGGGTACTTGGTGATGATCTCCAGTGCCCGGTGCTCGCCCAGGAACTTCCCGTAGTGCAGGCCCAGAACGATGTGCGGGATGATGCTCAGCCCGTTCTCGGAGAGCAGCGCCAGCGCACGGTCGAAGTCGGAGACCTTCAGATCCAGGTGGTAGACGTCCCGGATGGTCTCGTCGGCGCCGATGATGTCGAGCATCACCCCGTCGACGCCCGCTTTCGCCAACCCGGCGGCCAGTTCGGGGGAGACCACGCCCGAGTGGACGATGACCTTCATCCCGAGTTCCTCGCGGATCCGCGGGATGTGCCGCAGATGCGGCAGCAGCGGGACGCCGCCGCCGCGGGTGGACCCGCCGGAGACCAGCAGGCCCTCGCTGCCCTGCGACTTCAACCGCTTGGCCAGGGCGAAAAGGTCCTCGTCGGCCTTCACCGACACCATGCCCTCAAGGACCTTGGACTGGCAGTGGTCGCAGCTGAGCGCACAGGCCGACCCCGTCACCGACACCGGCAGGAACCGCTGCGGACTGGCCGGTGCCCACTCCGAGGTCTGCCACCGCTTCAGGCCGGGGGCGTAGAAGTCCATGACGTCGGGGAAGTTGGCCCGTCGTATGTCCAGGGCCGTCGTCGGCGCTGCCGGGAGACTCATCGGGCGATCACTCCCTTGAGGCGGTACTCGTCGGCCTTGGCCGCGAACCAGGCCGTGATGTCGTCCGGTGCCGACAGCAGGCCCGCGAGCTCGGCGTCCTCCTCGCCGAGCGACATCTCGATCAGCCAGCCCCGGCCGTACGGGTCCTGTTCGACCAGGCCGGGGTCCCCCAGTGCCTCGTCGTTGACCGTGAGCAGCGTGCCGGACAGCGGGCTGATCAGCGGGCCGACGAACTTCGCCGCCTCCAGCTGGCCGATCGGCCGGCCACGCACGATCTCGGCACCGGGCTCGATGAACGACAGCTGCGCCAGCGTGCCGTTCGTCTCCACCCCCAGGGCGTCGAAGCCGACCCGCACGGTCCCCGGCCCCGCCGGTTTCACCCACATATGGATGTCCCGGTCGTAGCTGCGGTCCAGTGCAAGCCAGAAGCCCTTCACCTCCACCAGGTCGCTGTGGTGGATGGACTCAACGTGTTCCGTCACAGGCTCTTCCCATCCGATGCCGCGAAGGCCGCGGCGAATTGGCGTCCAAGGTCCCCGTATGCGCCGAGCACGTCCGGCGCTTTCGCCAGCGGGACTCCGGCAAGTGCGTCCTCGGCCTCCCGCATCTCCCCGCCGGGGATGAGGGTGGACAGCCGAGCACGCTCCACCGAGTCGTCCACCACGCTCGCCATGACCAGGGCCTGTTCGTGCTGGGCCGCGAACACCCATACGCCGGCACGCACCTTGACCTCCCGGGTCCGCCGTCGCGGCCGGCGTGCCGGTCCCGCGATCCACTCGTCGCTTGTGAAGCGCTCATCGAGTTCGACCAGCGCCTCGCGTTCCACTCCGGTGAGGTCACCGGGCACCGGCTGGAGGCCGAGCGCGGTCGCATAGGCGTCGACCGCGGCTCGCCGGAACACCTCCGGGTCGGCGGGTGTGGCACTGACGTAGCGCCGCATCAGCCGCAGTACCTCCGAGCGCATTCCCTCGTCGGGAAGGCGCAGCACCCTGGCGGCACGCTCATGGTCGAACCCCTCGATGAGGTTGCCGCAGACCACCACCGCGTCCTCGATCTGGCCGGCGCCGTGTCCGCAGATCTTGCGGTCTTCGACGGCGATCTCCATGTTGCGGTCCAGCGATGCGTCCACCCCGGCGGCCCGGTAGGCGGCAACCGCCGGAGAGAGCATGTCGCGCAGGGCTCTGGCCCGTGACGGCGAGACATCGGCGGCGGGCAGGGCGATCTGGAAGAACAGCTGGTCGCTGTCCAGGTAGACCGGCCCGCCGCCGACCATCCGCCGGTAGACGGGCAGCCCCTGCGCCGTGCAGTACGCGAGGTCCACCTCCTCGATGCTGCGGTGGTATCCGAGGCACACGTACGGCTCGGCGGGCCGGACGAAGGACAGGGTGGGCGGCGCGCCCGCAGACACTCCGTAGGCGATGGCGTGCCAGAGCGTCTGCGAGCGCAGGGCCGAGGTCCGCCCGAAGTCGATCACTCTCAGAGAGCTATGAGGCAGCCGGTCCATGCCCCATCGCCTCGTCGATGATCTCGATGATGTCTCGGACCTTCAGGTGGTCGTTGCCGGTCGACTTCGCGGCGTCCTCGAACCGGGACACCTCGTAGGGGCAGCAGACGACCAGTGTGTCGGCACCGGTTGCGGCCGCCTCGCGGACCCGCCGCTCGGAAAGCCGTTCCGTGGTGTGGTCCCTGGTGAAGCCGTCCAGC
Source organism: Streptomyces caeni (assembly GCF_042678285.1). Classification (NCBI taxonomy): domain Bacteria; kingdom Bacillati; phylum Actinomycetota; class Actinomycetes; order Kitasatosporales; family Streptomycetaceae; genus Streptomyces; species Streptomyces caeni. The sequence goes on along the minus strand of NZ_JBHUDX010000030.1, from coordinate 87,844 downwards.
CACATACCGCCACCGCCGCCGCCGCAGCAGTAGCCGTTCTCGCGGCAGCGGCCCATCTCGACGAGTTCGATGCCCGGGATGGCGTTGATCAGTGTGCGGGGCGCGTCGTACTCGCCGTTGTGCCGGCCGAGGTAGCACGGGTCGTGGAAGGTCACCGTGAGGTTCAGCTCGCGCTGCCACTCGATCCGGTCCACGAGCGGGGCCAGAAGCTGGGTGTAGTGCAGCACCTCGAAGGTGTGCCCCCGCTTCGGGTACTCCTTGACCAGTGCGTTGAAGCCGTGCGGATCGGGAGTGACGATCCGGTTGAACTCGTACTTGGACAGGGTTGCCGCGACGTCCTCGACGAGCGAGTCGAACAGTCCCTTCTCACCGGCGAGGCGCTGGGAGTCGCCGAGGGTCTTCTCCTCGTGGCCCAGGATCCCGAAGTCCACGCCGAGCGCGGTGGCCACGCGGGCGAACGCCCGGGCGGCCTCCTGCCCGCGGGGGTGGTAGCTCCAGTAGTCCTCGACGTAGAACAGCACGTCGACCGGGGAGGGGTCCTTGGGCAGGACCTTGACCGGCACACCGGCGTCCCGCGTCCACTGGGCACGCCTGCGCGGGTTCTCCCCGAGCGCGTTGCCGTAGCGGAACGTCTTCTGGAAGACGTCCTGCAGTTCCGAGGGCACATTGCCCTCGGCGAGCGCGCCCTCCCGCGCCTCCGGCATGATCTGGATCATGTCGACTTCCTTGGGGCACACCCTCAAGCAGTTCCCGCAGGTGGTGCAGAGCCACAGGTCGGGGTCCTCCAGCAGGTCCACACCGGTCTGGACCTTACGGTGGATCTTGCGCGGACCGTACTCGCCGACCAGGTCGACGGGGCAGACCGGCACGCACTTGTTGCACCCGTAGCACCACTCCAGCGACTCCGTGCCACCGCCGCCGGCCATGTCGCGCAGTCTGGCGAAACCGTCCGGACCGTAGTCGCTGAGCACCCGCGGTTCGAACATCCGGTTCCACATGGCCGGGAGTTCGACCTCGCGTCCGGAGATCGGTGAGGCGACGACCGCCGACTCCTTCTCGACAGCGGTCGGAGATACCTTGCGCCCTCCGATAGGCATGTTCAAACCTCCAGGTGGTAGACGCCCAGTAGGCGGCGGATGAGATCGGGCATGGGCGGCACCACCTGGTTGAACTGCTCTGTCATACGCATCCGCAGGATGGTGTACATGTAGACGCCGTAGACGGCGGCAAGGAACACATCGGTGCCGAACCGATTCCGGCCGTCGGTGGTGAGCCCGGCCGATCTACCGAGGTCGTCGACGAAGTCCAGGGCCTGCCCGACGGCCAAATAGGTCTCCCCGCGGGGCGAACCGGCCGCGAGATCGACGTCCTCGGTGGTGACCAGGCGGAGCGCACCGGTCTCGGTGCGGGGATCCCAGATCCACCGGGTCCACAGCCAGTACCGCTCGGGGGAGGTGAAGTGCAGCAACTCCCCCGGCAGGTCGAAGGCGGTGTCGGGGAACTCGGTGAGCACCGCGTCGAATCGCTCGATGCGCTCCGGCAGCCCGTCCCGGGCGTGCAGCAGGTCGTTGACTGCGGCTCCAAGACGCTCGGGAGACACCGATTCGATGATCCGGTCGGCGCTGCGACGGGTCGAGAAGACCCATCGCAGAACCGCCCGCAGTCCCTCGCGGTCGAGCTCTTCCGGTGTCTGCAGCAGCGTCTGCAGGGCCAGGGACTTGCGTTCCAAGTCCCCGGCTATCGCACCCAGTTCCTCGGCGGAGATCCTGTCGACGATCTCGCGCATGAACTCCTGGGCGCTGGGGGTGTCGACGACGGGTCCGAGCATGACGAGCCTCCGCGGGTCTCAGTTGGCGGCGGCTGCGGCCTGGGAACGGACGAACGCCATCGCCTTCATCGCCGCGTTGGAGGCGGACGAGACGGTGTCCTCCAGATCGGCGGGGCCCAGTGCCGCGCCGCAGGCGTAGATGCCGTCGCGGTCCGTGGAGACCGGGTCCAGTGGGGAGCCGGCCGCCTCGATGAAGCCGTACTTGTTCTGCTGCACTCCGAGTACCCGGGCCATGGTGCGGGTGCCGGCCGAGGGCTCCATTCCGACGGACAGCACCACCATGTCCATCGGAATCTCCATGGGCCGGCCCATGGTGGTGTCCTCGCCGCGGATGAGCAGGCCGTCGCCCTTCTTCAGGACCTCGGTCACCATGCCCTTGACGTACTGGACGTGGTGTTTCTCCTGCGCGGGCCAGTAGATCTGGCTCTCCCAGTAGCCGTACATCCGCATGTCGATGTAGAAGATGTAGACCTTGCAGTCGGGGAGCAGCTCGCGGACCTCGATGGCCTCCTTGGAGGCGATCCCGCAGCAGACCTTGGAGCAGTACTCGTTGCCGATCTGCCGGTCACGGCTGCCCACGCACTGGATGAAGCACAGGCTCTTCGGCGCCTCACCGGTCGACGGCCGCACCACCTGGTGCTGCTTGAGCATGGCCTCGAGGTCGGTCAGGGTGAGCACGTCCTCGTACTCGTAGTACCCGTAGAACTGGGTCTCACGTCCCGGGTCGAAGTGCTGGAACCCGGTCGCGACGATCACCGCGCCGACGTCCACCGACTCCTCGCCGTCCGGTCCTCGCAGCGTCACCGAGTACGAGCCCGGCTCGCCGGCGAATCCGACCACCTCGGTACTCAGCCGCACCTGGGCGTTCGGGTTCGATGTGACGGCCTCGGCCATGCTCTGCATCTGCGGTTCGGCCTCGGCCCCGTAGGGTGTCAGGCCGGCGTAGTTCTCGGCTACGGGGGTACCGCCGAGGAAGTCGCGCTTCTCGATGAGAAGCACCTTCCCTCCGATGTCGGCGATGCTCTGCGCCGCGCGCAGGCCGCCCGGGCCGCCGCCGACAACGGCCACCGTGTCGAATGCCATCTGTCCTTCCCTCTGCTCTTTCCTGCTCACCGCGGTTCGGCTTGCGCCGTTCCGGCACGGTCAGTTGTCGACGTCGTCCCAGTCGAGGAAGCGCTTCTCGCCGTTTTCGAGCCGCTTGAGGTCCTGCTGGAACTCGGCCCATGCCTGCTTCCAGTCGATGCCCATCTTTTCCAGCAGCGGCCGGTAATCGGCCGAGTGCCAGTGCAGTTGGCACACCTTGTACGGGTGGGCACCCATCGCCAGAGCGGCGAACTGGGCCTCGCTCATCACGGCCACACCGACGTTGCGGTCGTGCGCCTTGGCCGCGAACTGGCTCTTGTCGAGGGTGGTCACACAGCCGGTGTCGTGGGTGAGGACGACATCCGGATCCGCTTCCTCCTTCATCACCTCGATCTTGCGCATGGTGGCGAAGGAACGGGTGAAGTCGCGCTGCACCAGGATGTGGCGGAAGCCGAAGCCGCAGCAGTCGTACCAGGTGGAGTACTCGCGCACATCGGCGCCGAGCTGCTGGGCCAGACCGGTCACCACGGCGGTGCGCTGACCGCCGTAGACCTCCGGGTCGAAGATCGCGTCGCCCTCCACCAGCTTGTAGTAGTGGCAGGCGGGGTGCACGGTGACCTTGACCGCGGACATGTCGCGGACCTGGTGCGCCGCGATCTCATGGCGCAGGGCGTAGAGGTACTCCGAGTAGTGGACGATCTCCTCGGGCAGCACCAGTTCCTTGCCCAGCTTGGCCATGACCCCGCGCACTTCGGCCCGCAGACCAGCGTGGTGGATCAGCTCCTCGCGGACTTCCTTGTAGTGCCCGAAGGATGTACCGCAGTGGATCAGGGGGAAGTACCCGGTTTCCGCTGCGGCGGCGAAGTTGCGGACGGCGACGGCGGCTTGGGCCGCGGCGTTGGACGTCGCGCTGGCGTAGTAGTTCCACGCGGTGCACGAGGTCTGGTCCTTGGGGTCGTGGTAGTCGTACCCGAGCTTCCGCATGATCCAGAAGATCGAGGTCGAGTAGCCGGGGATGTGGCCGCACTGTCCGCAGGACTTGTGGTGCCACAGGTGCGCCTTCTGGATGCGCTTTTCCCGGCCGTACTTCGTCGGCACGGTGATGGTGTCACCGGTGATCCTCTGCACGACGAGTTCGCCGGCTTCTTCCAGCTTCAGGAGCTCCGCTCGCGGGTCCAGCAACGAGCGGCGGTCCTCGCCGCGTTCGAAGGTCTGTTTCCTGTTCTTCAGAGCTTCGATCGGAATGGTCATACCTCGATTCCTTCCTCTTCGAGGCGGTCTTCCATGACTTCCTGGAGGATCGCGTGCAGACCGCTGTCGACGTCCTTGATCAGGTCGAGCGACCCGGTGTGCAGCCAGATGAGGTAGAGCTCTACGAGGGTCTTCTCCGCGACGTCCCAACCGGTGGACGTGGTGTGCAGGGTCTCCGAGGGCAGAGCCCGCCGCCACAGGTCGAGGTTGTGCGAGACGTCCGCGGTTTCCGGCCCCCAGTCGGGGAACGCATCGGCCTGGAGCATGTCGGGCGAGACCTGGGTACCCGTCGACATGATCTTGTAGATGATGCGGGTGTAGCCCGCCAGCGCCTCTTTCGCCGATGGCAGCCCGTTGTTGACGGCGACCTCGCGCATGATCGTGATGATCCCGCCGGGGTTGTTGCCGCGGGGACAGCGCAGACACGAGAAGCACTGCGAGCAGTCCCAGATGTCTTCCTGCATCTGCTGATAGATCAGCTCGACGTCCTCCCGCGCCGCCGCCTGGGCGATGCGCCGGGGGCTGAAGTCGTAGAAGCGCGCGGAAGGACAGGCCGCCACACAGATTCCGCATTCGTAGCAGCCGTAGAGGTAGCCGGAGTATCGAGGGTCGGCCTTGACCTCGTTGACGAGCCGTTCCTTCTCCGCGTAGGAGACATCGGCGTATCCGGCGACATCCGGCGCCTTGTAGTAAGCGGCCGTGTCAGTCACAGTCCACTCCCTAGAAGCTGATCACTGCGTCGGCGTTGAGCGCGAGATCGTTGAAGGCGGCGCCGCCGATCATCTCGACACCGTCGATGAGGTCTTCGATCTTCAGGTCGTTGAGGTCGAGCGACGGCTGGCAGACCAGCAGTCGAACGCCGAGGCCGGTCGCCTGCTCGATGAAGCGGCGCAGGGGCTGACCGCTGTCGCCCTTGGGGCCGATCTTGTCGACGACGTCACGGCGCAGCAGCGTCGCGCCGTACATCGTGAAATAGATCATCACTTCGGCGTCCATCGCCGCTGCCGAGGCGGCGAGGAAGAACGGTGTCGCAGATCGCGCGGGGTCGTTCACCCCGTGGGTCTGCACGTAAATGATCTTGCTGTCATACTCGTTGGTCCACATCGCGGCGCCTCACTTCTCCCGGCGCAGAAGGACGTGGAAGACATCACCGTCCTTGCGGATGTCGAGCAGCGCGTTGCCGGTGCGCTCGGTCCAGGCCCGCATGTCCGGTTCGACTCCCGGGTCGGTGGCCAGCAGTTCCAGGACCTGACCCTGGTTCAGGGCCTTCATGGCCTGGGAGGTCTTGATCACCGGCAGCGGGCACATCATGCCGGCGCAGTCGATGACTTGGTCGGGTGCGGGTAGCGGCTCGGCCACAGCATCCCCTCTCGAAGGGCGGTCTCATATTCACAGGTTCGCATATAGTTATATGCGTGCCTGGATCTGTCCAGAGGTCGGACCAGACCCGTCACAGCGATCTGTTCGGACAGCCCGGACCGGAGGACCATGACCATCTCTGACCTGCACTGCGACGTCTGCAAGGCGTTCGTCCCCGGTTTGACCGGCGGTTCGGAGCCCGTGGACGAACCGGGGCCGACCGGTGGCGTGCGCTTCGTCTACCACCCCGGCCGACCGCAGTTCCGGGACACCTCGGGGCTGATGTGCGGGCACTGCTGGGCCAAGGCCGAGCAGTGGCTCGGTGCGCGCCACCGTTCCCGCCGATGCGCGGTCTGCGGCGCGGCGGTGGACCGCCACAGCAGCCTTCATGTGCACCGCTTCGATGAAGCGTCGGCCTGGCGCCTGTGCGCGCAGCACTCCGTGGAGTTCCTCAACCGCCTCCGGACGGTCCAACCCAAGCTGGATCCGGCGACGTTCAGGTTCCCGTCCACCGGGTAGAGGCCGTCCGACGACGGCACTTCCGCCGGTCGGGCGAGGCCGTCCGGTGCCGCGCGGCCCGGTGTGAAGAACGGGCCGGTGGCCGGTTCTCCCCGTCGTGGAGGCGGGGGCGCCGCGCGTTCCTGCCGTCAGGGCGCCGGCTGCGCTGTGCGGCCGGTCGGCGGCGCGGCGTCTGCGGGCGTCTCGAACGGCGTGCGCCGCCTCACCTCCACCCGGACGCGTTCCCCGGCTCGACGCAGATCCCCGGCCGGATGTGACGAGCCCTCAGCCGCTGCCCTGCGAGCCCGGTCGTGCGCTTGGCCGGGTCCGGTGGGCATCGGGCGGGTGACACTGCGTCCGACGCGCGACGCCGTGCCGGATCCGCAGACCGGGATCGCCTCGCACAGGCGGGAAGGGGGCTCTCCGGTACCGCTCCCGGCCCGGACCGGCGGGTCGCGTTCCGGGTTCAGCCGGTCTGCGCGTTCGCGGCGATGGCCGCCAGGTCCCCGGCGGGCCCCTGCAGACGCTGTCCCGCGGGCCAGATCACGCGCAGGTCCCGCGTGAGGTTGACGCCTTGTATGGGCAGGCGCACCAGGGTTCCCGCGGCCAGCTCCCCGGCCACGGCGTTCGAACTCAGCACGGCGGGCCCCATGCCTTCGATGACCGCACTCTTGATCGCCGTGGTCGAGGACAGTTCGAGCAGGGGTGGGGGCAGTGTGACCGTCGAGGTTTGGCTCAGGGCCCTCTCCAGCGCCCGGCGCGTTCCCGAGCCCTGCTCCCTGCTGATCAAGGGCGTCCGGGCAAGCTCGGACGGCTGGATGGGCTGCTTGCGGCGCGCCCATGGGTGGCGCCGGGCGACCACCAGGACAAGGTGGTCGTGAGCGATGATCTGGGCCTCCAGCCCCGGGGGAAGATCCGGACCTTCCACAAAGCCGAGGTCCGCCTTTCCGCTCAGCATGGCGTCGGCCACGTCGGCGGAATTCCCGGAAACGAGTGCGACCGCGATATGCGGATCCCGCGCCCGGAGTCGGACCAGCCACCGCGGGACGAAATACTCCGCCACGGTAAGACTGGCCGCAACCCGCAGCCGGGCATCCTTCTGCCCGCGCAGTGCCGCGATGCCCGCCTCCAGGTCCCGCGCGGACTCGATCGTCTTGCGCGCCCAGTCCGCGATCAGCAGCCCTGACTCGGTCAGCTGTGAGCCGCGCGGAGATCGCGTGACAAGCGGAATCCCGATGCTGGACTCCAGCCGGTGGATGCGCTCGCTCGCCGCGGGCTGGGAGATGCCGTGGGCCGAGGCGGCACGGCCGATGCTGCCCAGCGTGGCAATGCTGAGCAACAGCTCGAATCCGGACAGCTCGGTCACCCGGCGCGGCAGGGGCATGGCGCAATCCTATGACTCAGAAGAAGGGATCGCGAAACCATCGCGCCCGAGCCGCGCCCGGCGGCGGCCGCGGCGCGGTGCAGGGCGTTAAACCCACCCCTTCCGGGCACGGGCACCGCCGGCCCCGACACCACTCGCCGCCGGCGTGCGCGAGCGCCGCCACATCGGCATGGCGGCCCTCGCGCACGCGGTCAGGAGGGTACGTGTCCCTGTCGGCCCGGTCGGACAGGGAGCGGCTCCGGTGATACCGGCCGCCGGCATCAGGGATGAAAACACGCCGGTTCCGCGGCGGCGCGCCGGCCGCCTCGACGGCACCGTCGACAGCCGCCCTCACGGTGTCGAGCCCGAAGACCGGGGGGGGCAGCGCCGGGATGCGCGCCGGGCCTTCACGTCCACCCATAGGCACATCCTATGTGCCCATAGCGCACTGACGTCTACCGGTCCTCACAGCTCCGAGGCACCCTGGGCCGGACTGAGTCGTGGACTTCTCGGGCGATGTTTTGAGCCCCACCCGCATCTGGAGAGCCGTGCATGAAATATGGCTTCGCAATCGATCAACGTACGTGTATCGGCTGTCACGCCTGTACTGTCGCGTGCAAGACTGAACACGAAGTTCCATTGGGGCAGTTTCGGACATGGGTGAAATACGTCGACAAGGGAGAATATCCTTCGACCACCCGTGAGTTCGGAGTCATGCGGTGCAACCACTGCACCGACGCCCCGTGTGTGAAGATCTGCCCGACAAAGGCACTCAACAAGCGCGATGACGGGATCGTCGACTTCGACAATTCCCGTTGCATCGGCTGCAAGAGCTGCATGCAGGCCTGCCCCTACGATGCGATCTACATCGACGAGGACACCCACACCGCCGCCAAGTGCAACTTCTGCGCCCATCGCATCGACGAGGGCCTGGAGCCGGCGTGTGTCGTCGTGTGCCCCACCCACTCGATCTGGGTCGGCGACCTCGACGACCCGACGAGCGGCATCAGCCGCCTGGTGAACGAGAACCAGACCGCCGTGCGGTCGCCGGAGCAGAACACCGGGCCCAACGTCTTCTACCTCGGTGCCGACCGCGCGGTCCTCGACCCGCTGAACGCGCCGGTGGACGACACCTACATCTGGGCCAAGCCGGACGAGCACCGGCTGGCGACCGCCGGCGACCTGCCCGGTGACCCGGTCACCAACGCCCGCACCACCCTCAACACCGCCCACCCCCGCCCGTGGGGCTGGCGGGTGACCACCTACCTGTGGACCAAGGCGGTCGGCGCCGGCGCCCTGATGGTCACGGCCCTCGCCCTGATCCTCGGGATCGACCTCGACACCGCGAGCCTCGCCACCCCGCCGGCGATCGGCCTGGCCATGGCCGGTATCACCGGTGTCCTGCTGGTGTGGGACCTCAAGCGGCCGGAGCGGTTCCTCTATATCTTCCTGAAGTCGAACTTCTCATCATGGCTGGTCATCGGCTCGTACTTCCTGGTGGCCTTCGGCGGCGTGGCCACCCTCTGGCTGGCCGCGGTCATCTTTGACGTCGACGGAGCCCTCGACATCCTGCGCTGGCTCGCGATCCCGGCGGGCGCGATGGCCGCCGGCTACACCGCCTACCTCTTCGGCCAGGCCGAGGGACGCGACCTGTGGCAGTCCGCGGTGCTCTTCTGGCACCTGCTCGCCCAGGCGGTCATGGTCGGTGCCGGTGCGCTGGCCGTGCTCGCCCCGCTCGTCGACCTCTCCGAGGACGCCAGCCAGCTGCTGGCCCGCTCGTTCGTGATCGCCGTTGCCGCGCACCTGCTGATCACCTGGGTGGAGTTCGGCGGCAAGCACGCCTCGCGCAACGCCTCCGTCGCGGCCCACGTCATCACCCACGGCCGGTACGCCAAGACCTTCTGGCTGGGCGGGATCGTGCCGTCCGTCGTCGCCGGCGCCCTCGCCGCGACCGGCTGGTCCGGTGGCTCGCAGGCCGCCCTCGTGGTCGCCGGGCTGGTGGCGCAGGCCGCCCTCCTCGCCCACGAGAGCGTCTTCGTCCGGGCCGCGCAGGACGTGCCGCTGTCCTGACGGCAGCCGAACCAAGGAGCTTAAGAGCCATGACTACAGCCCCCAAAAAACCCACCGCGAACGGTGGTGCACCCTCCGCGCCCATGCCCGGAGCCCGCACCCACGAGCACCTGCGGAACTACCCGCCGGTCGAGAACTGGGACAACCACGTCCAGTACGACGCCAAGGCGCACTCCGCGGGCAAGAAGGTCCCGCACACCTACTCGCTGATCCCCACGATCTGCTTCAACTGCGAGTCCTCCTGCGGCCTGCTGGCCTACGTGGACCACGACGACCTGTCGATCAAGAAGTTCGAGGGCAACCCGGCCCACCCGGGCTCCCGCGGCCGCAACTGCGCCAAGGGCCCTGCCACGATCAACCAGGTCAAGGACCCCGAGCGCATCCTCCACCCGATGAAGCGGGTCGGCGAGCGGGGTTCCGGCAAGTTCGAGCAGGTCTCCTGGGAGGAGGCGCTCAACGACATCGCCGCGCGCATCCGGAAGGCCATCGTCGAGGACCGCAAGGACGAGGTCATGTACCACGTCGGCCGGCCCGGCGAGGACGGCTTCGCCGAGCGTGTCCTGCAGGCGTGGGGTGTCGACGGCCACAACAGCCACACCAACGTCTGCTCCGGTGGCGGCCGTACCGGCTACACCCACTGGATGGGGTATGACCGGCCGTCGCCGGACTACGCCAACGCCAAGACGATGGTGCTGCTCTCCGCCCACCTGGAGACCGGCCACTACTTCAACCCGCACGCCCAGCGGATCATGGAGGCCAAGCAGAACGGCGCCAAGATCGTCGTGCTGGACCCGCGGCTCTCCAACACCGCCTCCCACGCGGACCTGTGGATCGCGCCGTGGCCGGGCACCGAGGCGGTGATCTTCCTCGCGGTCGCCTCCTACCTGCTGCGCACCCGGAAGATCGACGAGGCGTACATCAAGCGCTGGGTGAACTGGGACGTCTACATGCGGCGCCTGCACCCCGACGCGCCGATGGACTTCGAGGTCTTCCTCGAGCGGCTGACCGAGGACTACGCCCAGTACACCTTCGAGTACGCGGCGAAGGAGGCGCACATCTCGGTCGAGCAGGTCGAGGAGCTGGCGCGGCTCGTCGCCGACGCGGGGACCCGCCTGGCCACCCACACCTGGCGCTCGGCTCCCGCCGGCCACCTCGGCGGCTGGCAGATCACCCGCAGCCTGTTCTTCCTGAACGTGCTCACGGGCAGCGTCGGCACCGTCGGCGGCACCCACCCCAACGGCTGGGACAAGTTCATCCCGCACTTCCCGGAGATGCCGGAGGCGAACGAGATCTGGAGCGAGTTCCTGTGGCCGCAGGAGTACCCGCTCACCACCAACGAGATGTCGATCCTGTTGCCGCACCTGCTCAAGGACGGCCGCGGCAGCGGACGGCTGGAGGTCTACTTCAGCCGGGTCTACAACCCGCTGTGGATCAACCCGGACGGGTTCACCTGGATCGACGTCCTCAAGGACGAGAAGAAGATGGGCCTGCACGTGGCCCTCACCCCCACCTGGAGCGAGTCGGCGACCTTCGCCGACTACGTCCTGCCGATGGGGCACGCCTCCGAGCGGCACGACACCATGTCGTTCGAGACGCACGCCTCCAAGTGGATCGCCTTCCGGCAGCCGGTCACCCGGGTCGCCATGGACAAGAAGGGCATCCCCTACCAGGACACCCGGGACGCCAACCCGGGCGAGGTCTGGGAGGAGAACGAGTTCTGGTTCAACCTCTCCTGGAGGATCGACCCGGACGGCTCCCTGGGGATCCGCAAGTACTTCGAGTCCAAGGCCCGTCCGGGTGAGATGATGACCCAGGACGAGTACTACGAGATCCTCTTCGAGCACAGCGTGCCCGGGCTGCCGGAGGCGGCCAAGGAGCTCGGCATGACTCCGCTGCAGTACATGCGGAAGTTCGGTGCCTTCGAGGTGGCGAAGAACGTCTACCGCCTCGACGAGCGCAAGCTGAGCGAGGCCGAGCTCGACGGGGCGTTCCCCGACTCCAAGGGTGTGCTGCGCAAGCCTGTCACCCTGGAGACCCAGCCGCCGCTGGTCGGCGAGGCCGGCGCGGTCGGTGTCGAGCTCTCCGACGGCTCCAAGGTCCAGGGCTGGCTGTCACCGTCGCGCAAGCTGGAGCTCTACTCCGAGACGCTGGCCGACTGGGGCTGGCCCGAGCACGCCACTCCCGGATACATCGAGTCGCACGTCGGCCCGAGCAAGATCAACCCGCAGCAGGACCAGTTCGCGCTGATGCCGAACTTCCGTCTGCCCACCCTGATCCACACCCGGTCCGGCAACGCGAAGTACCTCAACGAGATCGCCAACACCCACCCGCTGTGGATGAACAAGGGCGATGCCGACAGGATGGGCGTCAAGACCGGCGACCTGGTCCGGGTGTCGACCGAGATCGGGCACTTCGTAGTCCGCGCCTGGGCGACCGAGGCGATCCGTCCCACGGTCGTCGGCCTCTCGCACCACATGGGACGCTGGATGCAGGACGGGCACCCCGGCAGCCGCTGGGTCATGGGCAAGGTCGACCTCGACCGGTCCGCGGACGGCGTCTGGAAGCTTCGCTACAAGGAGGGTGTCAAGCCCTTCAAGAGCGAGGACCCCGACTCGGAGCGGATCTACTGGGACGACCCGGGTGTGCACCAGAACCTCGCCTTCCCGGTCCAGCCGGACCCGGTCTCGGGTATGCACTGCTGGCACCAGAAGGTGACCATCGAGCGCGCCCGCCCCGGCGACCAGTACGGGGACGTCGAGGTCGACGTCAACAAGTCCCGTGAGGTCTACAAGCGCTGGCTCGGCATGACCCGTCCGGGCCCGGGCCCGGACGGCAGCCGTCGGCCGGAGTTCATGATGAGGCACGTCACGCCGAAGCGTTCGGCGTACCGGGCCTGAGCACCAAGGGAAACACAGGAGGAAGACAACGATGGTCCTGCGGCAGTCCCGCATCTCAGCGGACGTCGACGCAGTGCGCGCCGCGCTGTCCACCGTCGAAGACCCGGAGATCCACCGGCCGATCACCGACCTCGGCATGGTCTCGGCGGTCAGAGTGGGACGTCGCGGGACCGTCGACGTCGAGATCTCCCTCACCACCGCGTCCTGCCCAATGAAGAACACCCTGCGCGACACGGTCGTCGCGGCGGTGCGGGAAGTTCCCGGCGTCAAGGAGGTGAATGTCGACTTCGGGGTGATGAACGAGCGACAGCGGATGGAAGTCGCACGCACCCTGAACGACGGGCGCACGAACAACCCCTTCTCCGGCCCTGAGTCCACGGTCCGCGTCTATGCCGTCGCCAGCGGCAAGGGCGGCGTGGGGAAGTCGTCGGTGACCGCGAACCTCGCGGTCGCCCTCGCCCGGACCGGCAGAACCGTCGGCCTGCTGGACGCGGACGTGTGGGGCTACTCGGTCCCGCAGCTGTTCGGCGTCCGGCGGGCCCCGGTCGCCCTCAACGGCACGATGATGCCCATCGAGGCGCACGGCGTACGGCTGATGTCCACCGGGTTCCTGGTGGAGGACGAGACCCCGGTCGTGTGGCGGGGACCGATGCTGCACAAGGCGCTGGAGCAGTTCCTCGGCGATGTGCACTGGGGCGATCTCGACGTGCTCCTGCTCGACCTCCCGCCGGGGACCGGTGACATCACCCTCTCCCTGGCCGAACTCCTCCCCGCCATGCAGATGGTGGTGGTGACCACCCCGCAGGAGGCCGCGCAGACGGTGGCCACGCGGGTCGGACGGATGGCGCGCAACCTGCGTCTCCCCGTCGCCGGTGTCATCGAGAACATGTCCCGGCTCGCCTGCGGCACCTGTGGATCGCAGACCGCGTTGTTCGGCTCCGGCGGCGGAAGCCGGCTGGCGAAGGCACTCGACACCGATCTGCTCGGCGAGGTGCCGCTCGACCTGGCACTGCGCGAGGCGGGCGACATCGGGGTGCCGGTGGTGGCCGGCACCCCGGACGCGCCGTCGGCACGGGAACTGGCCCGCATCGCCGCCGCGCTGCCCGTCGTGCGCCGCAGCCTGGTCGGCATGCCGCTGCCGCTGTCGGTGGTCTAGGGGGTGTTTCGAAAGTCCTGTGCGGTGCCCGCGGTGTCCGGTGCGTGCTCTCGGCGTGCCGGACGAAAGCCCTCGTACTGGACGTACTTGGGGTTCCGGCCGGTGCGGCGAGTGGGGGTGCCCCCTGCTCGAAGAGCTCGGGGGAGCGTGCCGGGCGCCGTGGGTGCTGTGCGGGACTTACGAAACACCCCCTAGCGGCAGGACAGACCGCCGTCACACGGGCGCACCGCGTCCCGGGGGGATGCCGATCGGCTTTACGGGCATTCCCCCGGGAACAATCGAGGCTTCACGACTGAGGGTTTTCCACAGGCCGCGGGGTCCTGTACATATTGTTTCCTCTTGGTGACAGGACCCTGGTTCCGGCCCCGTCTCCCAGGTAGTGTGTCGGAATGCAGCGTGATGGCTCGAAAGAAGATCACGTGATGTCATGCGGCTATTGACGGGTTCCCCCTGCAGAGCGGCTGGGAATTCGTCCAGTCCGGCGCAGTGTCCGCGAGCCCGGGCCTGTGCCTGCCCGACAGAGGAGCCAGTGTGGCACAGATCGATCCGGCAGGGATCAGTGAACTGCATGCTCGCGTCTGCAAGGCTCTGGCGGATCCTACGCGCCTGCTGCTGATCAACGAGTTGCGGGACGGGGCGCGTTCGGTGGGCGAGGTGGCCGAGGCGCTGGAGATCCCCCAGCCGAATGCCAGTCGGCATCTCTCGATACTGCGCGACCGGGGGGTTGTGACGATCGAGCGGGTGGGCAGCAACAGTTTCTACAGGCTCAGCAGCGACAAGGTGCTGGCCGCCGTGGACCTGCTCCGGGAGTTCATGACGGAGGAGCTCGGCTGGCGCGACGGTGCCCACCAGGAACCCGGACCGGAACTCAAACCGATTCGTTGACCGGCCCGGAACCGGTGCCGCTCGTGTGCCGCCGGGGCTCCGGGGCACATCCGCTGCCGAGATCTACGTCACCCGCCGTCCGGAGGACGGTGCGCACCTGAAGTTCTCGCAGGTCAACGGAGTAGTGACGGCATAGGTATGCCATGGCCCCGACTACCCTGGTGATACGCTGGACATGTGATGAGTCTGGGAGAGGGTCACGATGGAGCGCGCTGACGCATCTGAGATGTACCAGCTGTATGCGCGCGTCTGCAAAGCGATCGCCGACCAGAAGCGCTTGTTGATCATCAACGAGTTGCGGGAAGGCCCCCGAACGGTGGGTGAGATCGTCGAGGCTCTCGGAATCTCTCAGCCCAACGCCAGCCAGCATCTGGCCATGCTGCGCGACCGTGGCATCGTCCGCACGCGCCGAGAGGGCAGCAACGTCTACTACACCCTCACGAGTGTGAAGATTCTCCAAGCTGTGGATCTGCTCTGCGAGTTCATGGCGGAACGTACCTCTGGGACCGGGGGCATGCTCGCCGGCTGAACCGGCAGCCGTCTGCGGCAGGAGCAAACCTGCGGACACGGGCGGTGGTGGTCCTTCGGCTGCCCCCGCCGTCTCCCCGGCGGGCTGGGAAGCGTGCCCGGGCACCCGTTCGCCTGCGACACCGCCCATGGTGACGCCCCGCACTCCGGGGGCCGTCGCGCCGCATGGCAGGGTGAACCCATGCCGACCCCTGATGCCACCCATGACACCGATGCCGCCGACGCGAGCGATGTCGCCCACCAGCAGCCCCGACAGCTCATCGACCTGCGCAGTGACACCGTGACCCGGCCCGGCCCGGCGATGCGCCGGGCGATGGCCGAGGCCGAGTTGGGCGATGACGTCTTCGGCGACGATCCCACCGTCAACGCCCTGCAGGAGCGGATCGCCGCTCTGCTGGGGTTCGAGGCCGCCTTGTTCGTCCCCTCGGGGACGCAGAGCAATCTGTGCGCGCTGCTGACCCACTGCGGCCGCGGGGACGAATACATAGCCGGCCAGTTCGCCCACACCTACCTGTGGGAGGGCGGGGGCGCGGCCGTGCTCGGCGGCATCCAGCCGCAGCCGCTGCCGCACCGCGCGGACGGGACGCTGGATCCCGCACTCATCGCGGCGGCGGTCAAGCCGGACGACCCGCACTTCGCGCGCACGCGGTTGCTGTGCCTGGAGAACACCACCGGGGGCCGGGCCGTGCCGGTGGACTACCTCAAGGCCGCCACGGGCGTCGCCCGCGACCATGGGCTCGCCACGCATCTGGACGGGGCGCGGCTGTTCAACGCGGCGGTCGCCGACGGGGGCGACCCCTATGAGCGGGCGCGGCTGATCGCCGAGCCCTTCGACAGCGTCTCGGTGTGCTTCAGCAAGGGCCTGGGCGCGCCGATCGGTTCGGCGCTCGTGGGATCACGGGACTTCGTGGCACGGGCACGGCGCTGGCGGAAGGTCCTGGGCGGCGGGATGCGGCAGGCGGGTGTACCGGCGGCCGCGGCGCTCCACGCGCTCGACCACCATGTGACGCGGCTCGCCGACGACCACGCGCACGCCGCGCTGTTCGCCGAGGGCATCAAGGACGTGGCGGGCCTGACCGTGGAACCCGCCCGGACCAACATGGTCTTCGCGGCGCCGGCACCGGGCCTCGGCACCGAGGAGGTGTGCGACCGGCTGGCGCGGCGCGGCCTGCTGTGCGCGGGGTATCCGGGGCAGCTGCGTTTCGTGTTCCACCTGGACGTGTCGCGTGCCGACGCGGAGCGCGCCGTGGACATCGTGCACGAGGCCTTCCAGGACGCGGCAGCACACTGAAGGCGGCGGGGTGACCCACCGTCTCGGCGGGACGCGGACCCTGCCGCAGAACCCCTGTGGCTCCCTCCCGGAGGCGGGAGGGAGCCACAGGGGGCGTCGTCCGCCGGTCAGGCGGGGGCGATCTGCATGACGACGGCCTTGGGTTCGGTGAAGAACTCGCGGCTGAAGTTGCCGCCCTCGCGGCCGACGCCGGAGTCGCCGACGCCGCCGAAGGGTGCCCGCAGATCGCGGACGAAGAAGCAGTTGACCCAGACGGTGCCCGCCGTGAGCGCGGCGGAGACGCGATGGGCGCGGTGCAGGTTCTCGGTGAAGAGCATCGCGTTGAGGCCGTACGGGGTGTCGTTGGCCAGCCGCACCGCCTCCGCCTCGGTGTCGAAGGGCTGGACGACGACCACCGGGCCGAAGATCTCCTCGCAGACCTGGCGGGAGCCGAGCGGCATGTCGACGAGCACGGTGGGCTTGACGACCCAGCCGTCGCCGAGGCCGCCGGTGAGCATCCTGCCGCCCTCCGCCCCGACCGTGTCGACATAGCCGCGTACCTTGGTGTAGTGCTCCAGCGAGGCCAGCGGGCCGAACTCCGTCGTCGGGTCCTTGGGGTCGCCGATCACCAGGGCTTCGGCCGCGGCGGTGAACCGGGCGAGGAACTCGTCGTAGATCTCCCGCTGCACATACAGCCGGCTGCCGGCCAGGCAGACCTGGCCCGCGTTGCGGAAGATGGCCTGGATCGACCAGTCCACCGCGTTGTCCAGATCGGCGTCGGCGAAGACCAGGTTGGCGCCCTTGCCTCCGAGTTCCAGACTGACCGGGGTCAGATTGGCCGCCGCGGCGCGGGCGATGACGCGGCCGGTGCCGGACTCGCCGGTGAAGGTGATGCGGTCGACCCGGGGGTCCTCGGTCAGGGCCTGCCCGGCCGAGTCCGGGCCGTAGCCGTGGACCACGTTGAGCACGCCCGGGGGCATCCCCGCCTCCAGCGCGAGGCGCGCCAGGACGGTGGCCGACACGGGGGTGTCCTCCGCGGGCTTGAGGACCACGGTGTTGCCCCATGCCAGAGCCGGCGCGACCTTCCAGGTCTCCAGCATCAGCGGGAAGTTCCACGGCGCGATGGCCGCGACCACGCCGGCGGCCTCGAACCGGGTGTAGCTGTGGTGGCCCGAGTCCATCGGCAGGGCCTCGCCGGTGGCCAGCCGCGCATGGTCGGCGAAGAAGCGGAAGTTGAGTGCGGAGCGGGCCACGTCGTGCCGCGCCTGGACCAGCGGCTTGCCCATGTCGCGGGTGTCGGCCAGCGCCAGCTCGTCGGTGTGCTCCTCCATCAGGTCCGCCAGCCGGTGCAGGATCCTGCCCCGCTCCGCGAACCCCATCCGCGGCCACGGGCCCTCGTCGAAGGCACGGCGCGCCGCCGTCACCGCGCGGTCGGCGTCCGCCGCACCGCCCAGGGGCACTTCGGCCCATGCCTCACGGGTCCATGGATCGACGGTGTCGAAGCGGGCGCCGTCCAGTGACTCCACCTCCGCCCCGTCGATGACATGCCCGTAGAACTCCTTGTCAGCCATGGGGCGACTCTCTCTCTGCGATCGTCACATCTCCTGCCGCGAAGTGCGTCTTGGGCACCTCGCGCACCACCACCCGGACGTTCTGCTTCGGCGCGCCCACCGCGCGCACCACGGCGTCGGTGAGCTCGCTGATCAGCGTGCGGAGCTGCTGGGGGGTGCGGCCCTCGATGAGGGTGATCTCGACCAGTGGCATCAGCCGTCCGCCTCCGTACCGCCGTTGAGGAACACCGAGCCCAGGTGGGTGAAGTGGCAGGCGATCTCGGCGCCGGGCGGCGCGAACACCGCGTCGGTCATTCCTCCGGTCAGCACCACCCAGCCGGGCTCGATGGCCAGGCCGCGACGGCCGAGGTCGTTGGCCGCCAGTGCCAGGGCCTCGGCCGGGTGGCCCTGGACCGCGGCGCCGGTGGCCGAGTCGACGATCTGGCCGTCCACCTCCACCAGCACCGCTTCCAGCGCCAGGTCGAGGGTCCGCGGGTCGAGGCCGACCGGCCCGGTGACATAGGCGCCGGAGGAGGCGTTGTCGGCCACCACGTCCGGCAGGGTGAACCGGAAGTCCCGGTAGCGGCTGTCGATCACCTCGGCCCCGCCGCACACCGTGCCGACCGCCGCCAGCGCCTGGGCCGCCGTGACGCCCGGGCCGGCGAGCCGGTCCTTCATCACGAAGACGATCTCCGGCTCCACCCGGGGGTGGATCAGCTTGTGCTGCGGGACCGGCTCCCCGGCGGGCAGCGCCATGGCGTCGGTCAGCCACGCGGTCAGCGGCGAGTCCACGCCCATCCGCTTCTGCTTGGCCCGGCTGGTCAGGCCCAGCTTGACGCCGATCAGCCGCTCCCCGCGGTCCCGGCGGCGCCGCAGCGTCTCGTCCTGGATCCGGTAGGCGGTGGCCAGGTCGAGCTCCGGCCACTCGTCGGTGAGCGGCGGACGGTCGCTGCGGGCGTCCTCGCAGCCGAGCAGCACCCCGGCCGCCCTCTCGACGTCCCACGTCGTGCTCATCGGCGCACCCCCTGCGCGGCCAGGTCGCCGAGGTCCCGCTCCTCGGCGAGCTGCAGGGCGATGTCGATGATCATGTCCTCCTGGCCGCCGACGTACCCGGCCTGCCCGACGCGCTCCAGGATCTCGTGCGCGGGCACCCCGTAGCGCTGCGAGGCTCGCTCGGCGTGCAGCAGGAAGGAGGAGTAGACGCCCGCGTGGCCCTGCACGATCGCGGAGCGGTCCATCCAGGGCAGCCGGGGTATGACCGGCTTGACCACGTCCTGGGCCGCGGACATCACGCCCTGGACGTCGATGCCCGCGTTGATGCCCATCCGGTCCAGGGTGGCGGCCAGCACCTCGGTCGGCGCGTTGCCCGCGCCGGCGCCCAGGGCGCACAGCGCGCCGTCGATCTGCCGGGCGCCGGCCTGGTAGGCCAGCACCGAGTTGGCGACGCCGAGCGAGAGGTTCTGGTGGCCGTGGAAACCGACCTGCGCCTCATCGCCGATCTCGTCGAGCAGCGCCCGGACCCGGGCCTGGGCGTCGGAGAGGACCAGCGCCCCGGCGGAGTCCACCACGTAGACGCACTGGGCGCCGGCGTCGACCATGATCCTGGCCTGCTTCGCGAGCGCCTCGGGGCCGGTCCGGTGGGAGAGCATCAGAAAGCCGACGGTCTCCATGCCAAGGTCGCGGGCCGCACCGAAGTGCTGCACGGACACGTCCGCCTCGGTGCAGTGGGTGGCGATCCGGGCCACCGACGCGCCCACCGAGCGGGCCCGCTTGAGGTGCTCGACGGTGCCCAGGCCGGGCAGCATCAGCACCGCGATACGGGCCCGCTCGGCCTCGTCCACGGCGGCCGCGATCAGGTCGAACTCGTCCTCCAGCGAGAACCCGTAGTTGAAGCTGGACCCGCCGAGGCCGTCGCCGTGCGCGACCTCGATGACCTCGACGCCGCTGGTGTCCAGGGCGTGCACGATCGCCCGTACCTGGCCCTCGGTGAACTGGTGGCTCATCGCGTGGGAGCCGTCCCGCAGGGTCGAGTCGGTGATGCGCAGGTCGCGTGGCTTCTCGGCAGGGGCACTCATGCCGACACTCCTTGCTTGGCGAGGCGGGCGGCGGCCAGCAGCTCGCCCACCCGGGCGGCGGAGGCCGTGATGATGTCCAGGTTTCCGGCGTAGTCGGGCAGGTAGTCGCCGCGCCCGCGGACCTCCAGGAACACCGCGACGCGGGCCATCCCGCGCCACTGCGCCCGCGCCGGGTCGTACTGCGGTTCGGCGCGCAGCGTGTAGCCGGGTACGTACTGCCGCACGGCGGTGACCATGGCATGGATGGACTCGGTCACCTTGTCCTGCAGCGCTCCGGGCTCGGCGGCCTCGGCGGGCACCGAGCAGAACACCGTGTTCCGCATGATCATCGGCGGCTCGACCGGGTTGAGGATGATGATCGCCTTGCCGCGCTCGGCGTTGCCGATCCGCTCGATGGCGGTGGAGGTGGTCTCGGTGAACTCGTCGATGTTGGCCCGGGTGCCCGGCCCGGCCGAGCGGGAGGCGATCGAGGCGACGATCTCCGCGTACTCCACCGGCACCACCGAGGACACCGCCGACACGATCGGCACGGTGGCCTGTCCACCACACGTGATCATGTTGACGTTCATCGCGTCGAGGTTGAGGTCGAGGTTGACCGGCGGGCAGACGAACGGCCCTACGGCGGCCGGGGTGAGGTCCACGGCCACGATGCCCGCCTCGGCGTACCGGGGCGCGTTGGCCTTGTGGGCGTGGGCGCTGGTCGCCTCGAAGACGATGTCCGGCAGCGGGTCCTGGCGCAGCAGCCAGTCCACGCCTTCGTGACTGCTCTCCAGCCCCATCCGCCGGGCACGGGCCAGGCCGTCGGAGGCCGGGTCGACGCCGACCATGAACCGCGGCTGGAGGACCTCGCTGTGCCGCTTGAGCTTGAACATCAGGTCGGTGCCGATGTTGCCGGGGCCCACGATGGCGGCGGTGGCGCGCCGCTTCCCGTTGCCGCTCATGAGTTCTCCTTCGCGAAGCACGCGGTCACCGAGCCGAGGCCGGCGAATGTGGCGGTGAACGAGTCGCCCGGGCGGACGGCGACCGCCGCGGTCACCGAGCCGGGCAGGATCACATGGCCGCTCTCCAGCACGACGCCCCGTGCGCCGACCGTGTTGGCCAGCCAGACCAGCGAGTTCAGCGGGGATCCGAGGACGGCCCCGCCGGCGCCGGTGGCCACCAGCTCGCCGCATCGGTGCAACGTGCATCCGGACAGGCGGAGGTCCACCTGGTGCAGCGGAGTGGGCCGGCTGCCCAGCACCACTCCGCCGGAGGAGGCGTTGTCGGCGATGGTGTCCAGGATGCCGATCTTCCAGTCCCTGATCCGGCTGTCGATGAGCTCCAGGGCGGGGATCACGAAGTCGACGGCGGCGGCCGCCTCGGCCACCGTGACGCCGGGGCCGCGCAGCGGACGCTTCAGGACGAACGCGATCTCCGGCTCGACGCGCGGCTGGAGGTAGTCCGAGGTACGGATCGGCTGGTGCTCCGGGTGGAACATGTCGTCGAGGAGGTGGCCGTAGTCGGGTTGGCCGACACCCATCTGACGCTGCATCGCCAGGGAGGTGAGGCCCACCTTGTGCCCCTTGATCCGGGCCCCCGCGGCCAGTCTGGAGCGGATCTGCAGGAGTTGGATCTCGTAGGAGTCCTCCAGTGTCATGCCGTCGTACGTTTCACTGAGCGGCTCGACGGGCCTGCGCGAGGCGTACGCGGCCGCCAGGAGGCCGGCCGCCTCGGCCCGGGACACCACTTCCACGTGAGACCTTCTTCCAGTTCGGCACTCGGATGCGGACCGGCGCGGGTTCGCTCACCGCGGCGGTACGGGGCGCGGTGCAGCGGTGCACTCCGGTGGGGTGCCGGTGCGGTTCGATGCGGTGCGCCTGCCGACTGACGCTATGGGGGCGCGGCGGGCGGCGCCCTTCACGTTCCGTGGTCCGGAACGTTCGCGGGAATGGGGTGGATCACAGGTCGCAGAGGAAGGCGGCCGGGTCCCAGCGGGTGTCGTCGTTCCTCGGGGCGGTGCCGGTCACCGGGCGGGCCTGGAGCAGCCACACCCGGCCCTCGGGGTCGATGGCCCATTCGATGTCCACCGGGTGGCCGAGCACCTCCTCGGCGCGGTACACCGTCTCGGCCACGCGGGTGAGGTCCTGGCCGGACAGCAGTGGTCCGCGGCGGGCGGGGATGCCGGGAGCGGCGGGGTCGTGCCGGAGCACCCGGCCGTCGGTGCGGGCGACCTCGGCCCGTTCCGGTGCCGGTCCGCCCGCCACGGCGCCGCCGACGCCGGGGGCGGCCTCCACCACCGCCCGGTCCCGGCGGCCGGTGACCGGATGCATCGAGAAGGCCACCCCGGAAACGCGGGCGGGCACCATTTCCATGACGCCGACCCCCATCGCCAGGGCGTCGACCGGCAGGCCGGCGTGCATCCGGTAGGCGAGGGACCGGTGGGTGAACAGGCTCGCCCAGCAGCCCTGGACCGCGGCCACCACGGCGTCGGAACCGCGGACGCCGAGGAAACTCTCGAACATCCCGGCGAAGCTGTGGTCCGTGCCGTCCTCCGCGACCGCGGAGCTGCGGACGGCGACGGGGCCGCCGCGGCGGAGGGCGAGGGAGGAGAGCGCCCGGACGATCCCGGCGCGCAGGGGCCGCGCCACCGGGGTCTCGCGCAGCAGCCGGCGCAGTCCGGCGGAGGCGTCGGCGAGGGCGGTGTGGTCCAGCGGGTCCGGTACGGCGCCGAGGTGCTCGGGGAGCACGGCTGCCAGGCCGGAGGCCGCCCTGTGGCGGTGGAACGCGTCGGCGGTGACCGCGAACCCGTCGGGCACCCGCAGCCCGGCCCGGGCCAGCAGGGCGAGGCGGGCGAGTTTGGCCCCGGCGACGGCCGCCCCGTCGGGACCGGCCAGGCGGTCGAGCGGGACCACGCAACGGCTCTCGGCACTCATCGGACCCCCCGTCTCCTCTCCCCGGTCATCGCCCTCCGGCAACCGCCGAACACCGCCACGGCCGCGTGCCGGCTGCCGCACGTCGCCGTCGCCGCACGCCGGCCGCCCCTCGTCACCGTCGTCGCCGGCCGCCGGGCGCTACCGGGCACCGCTGTCACCACACCCCGGCAACCACCGAACACCACCACCACCGCCACACGCCGACCGCCACACGCCACCGCCGTCGCCGCACGCCGACCGCCGCACGTCACCGCCGTCGCCGACCGCCGGGCGCTGCCGGGCACCGTGGTCGGGCTTCCCTCCGCCGTGGCGCGCGGAACGCCGGCCGAGGGGGTGCCGTTCGGGCCGCCACCTCCGCCCCGAGGCGGCGGCAAGCCGTGTGGGCAGAGGCCGGCGGCGGCACCGGCCCGGGGTTCCGGAACCCTCGACGCGGTCGTCATCGGCGCAGGACCCGGACGGTGCCGTGGGTGCCGTCGACCTCGACTTCGTCTCCGTCGCGGATGGCGTGGGTGGCCGTGCCGACCGCGGTGACGGTGGGGACGCCGTACTCGCGTCCGACGATCGCCGCGTGGGAGAGGATTCCGCCCGCGTCGCACACGCAGGCCGCGATCACCGCGAAGGCAGGAGTCCAGTTGGGCGAGGTCGACTCGCAGACCAGGACGTCCCCCGGCCTGAGCCGGTGCAGCGCTTCCGCATCGGTGAGCACCCGTGCCCTGCCCCGGGCGGTGCCGCGCGCCGCGGGCACCCCGGTGAGCCGGCTGACGGTGCGCGTGGCGGCCGCCCGGATGTTGCCGAGGAAGGTGCGGTCGATCCCGAAGACCTCGGCCAGCACCGGGTCGTGGGCGTCCTCGTCGGGCACCGTGCCCAGCGCCTTCGGCAGCGAGGACCGCCGGGCCCGCCACCGCTCGAAGTAGTCCCGCCGCTCCCCCACCAGCCCGCGCAGCGCCGGGTACGCGGAGCGCCCCTCGGCGACCGCGACCAGCTCGGGCCAGAACAGGAACATGGCGTCGTCACGGCGGTCCGCCCCCGCCCGCTCGGCGATCTCCAGGCTCGCCCGGCGCAGCGGCAGCGCGACCCGCAGATCGATCGAGACATTGTGGTCGTCCTGCCACTTCGGCAGGTTCGCCGCCCGGCAGGAGGCGAGGGCCGAGTCGAACACCCGCTGCTCCCGGCCGGTGAGACGGCCCCGCACCTCGTCGGCGGCGGCGTCGCGCTGCTCCCGGGCCCGGGTCAGCTCGGCGTCGAAGTCGTGCTCGGCGGGCAGCTGGAGAAAAGAGGCGATCATCCCCAGGGCCGGGGAGGGATCCTCCAGCCAACTGGGCAGCGCGACGTCCGAGGTGCCCTCGGTGCGGTGGCCGTACACCTGCAGGAAGTCGCCGAACCGGCTGGCCCACCGCGCCTGCGCTCCCCCGGCCGCGGCCAGGCCGGCCAGCACCCGGTCGCCGGGAGCGGCGGTGAGACGGGCGGCTGCCAGCCCCGCACGCCGGGCGGCCCCGGCCAGCTCCCACAGCGCCCGGTCGGTCTCCATCACCTTGGTGTGCTCGCCCTGGAGCAGCACACCGACCAGCGCCGGGTCCACGCCCAGTGAGTCGCACAGGCGGCGGAAGGCGACATGGTTGGCCAGCAGCGGGTACATGACCTCGAAGTGGATCTCGAAGGCGCGGCGGTGGAAGCGCCGTGCCTCCCCGAGGTGGCCGACGAGCTCCGCGGTGTCCAGCCGGGCCGGGTCGATCGACCGCAGCCGCTGCCACCACTGGTCGATCTCGTCTTCGCGAGCCGCCCAGATCCCCGGGAACTCGTCCAGGAACCGGTTCAGACCTGCGCGCAGCCGGGTCGCCCGGGCCCGGCGCTCGAACTCGGAGGGCACCTGGATCGCCGAGGCGTAGGTGTGGGTGCCGACGAGGCGCTGGGTGATCCCGCGGCTGCCGGGCAGCGGCAGGCACTCCGCGGCCAGCTGGGAGGCCCAGCTGTAGCCGTCCTGGTTGGCCAGCAGGCCGAGCGGGGTCAGGCCGCGCGGCCAGTGGAAGTCCAGGAACCAGAAGCGGGACTCGTCCTCCTTGCCGAAGGGCCGGAACGGCTCCACCGCGTAGGCCGACTCGGCGTACTCCGGGCGGAAGCCCGGGTAGCACTCCGTGTCGGCGAACTCGGCCGTGCTGTCCGTGGGCGTGCTCAGGCTCCCAGGCACTGGGCGACCTTGCGGGCGGCGATGGTCACCAGCTGGGCCTGGCGGCCCAGGTCCCTGGCGATCTCGGCCGCCGGGCCGACCAGGGAGATGGCGGCCCGGGACCCACCGGAGCGGTCCAGCACCGGGGCGGCCACGGAGGCGGCGCCGTCCTTGGCCTCGCCGAGGTTGGTGGCGAAGCCGGTACGGCGGACCTGGGCCAGCGCCCGGTCGAACTCCTCCGCGCTGCGGATGGTGCGCTCGGTGCAGGCGGGGAAGCCGGCCGCCTTCCGGGCCGCCGCCAACCGGGGGTCGAAGGCCGCGATCACCTTGCCGGAGCTGGTGGCGTGCACCGGCCAGCGGCGGCGGACGCGGGCCATCAGCGGGATCGCCCGGATGCTTTCCAGCCGTTCGATCTGGAGCACGTCGACCCCGTCGGCGATGGAGAGGTGCACGGTGCATCCGCTGACCTCGCGCAGCTCCTCCAACATGGGGAAGGCGGTCCGGCGCAGTTCCACCCGGCTGTGCGCGATCTGGCCCAGTTCGACCAGGTGGAGGCCGAGCCGGTACTGCCGGGTGGCGGGATCCTTCTCGGTCAGTCCGCGAGCGCACAGCGCGCTCAGCAGCCGGTGCGCGGTGCTCTTGGCCACACCCAGGCGGCGGGCGACGTCGCTGACGCCCAGCTGCTCCTCCAGCGCGAAACACTCCAGTACGTCGAGGGCCGCGCCCACCGACCTCAGGCCACCGTCCTTCAGAGCTCCGTCGGAGCCTTCGGGGCCTTCGGGGCGTTCCCCCACGGTCCTCGCCGGGCCCCGGGCGGACAGAGCCGGTCCGGTGATCGCAATCATAGGGGGACCTCCACATTGAGAGCCGCGCAGTGCCTGGACTGTGACTCAAATGTCCCTAACAATGCAACTGATGTTTCCCATTGAGCGGGACGGTCCCGCACCCTCCGTACTGGCCCGTGCCGTGTCGGTGCTCGACGCCTTCTCGCCGGCCGACACGACGGTCTCCGTCTCGGAGCTGGGGCGTCGCACCGGGCTGGCCAAGTCGACCGTGCACCGGCTGGCCGGGGAGCTGTGCCGGCTCGGTCTGCTGGAGCAGACGCCGAAGGGGCTGCGGCTGGGGCTGCGCCTGTTCGAACTCGGCCAGTTGGTGCCCCGGCAGCGCGATGTGCGGGAGGCGGCGCTGCCGCTGATGGAGGACCTGCGCGAGGTCAGCCGCGCCACGGTGCACCTCGCGGTGCGGGAGGGGGTGGAGGTGGTCTACGTCGAGATCCTGGGCGGCAAGGCGTCCCCCAACCTGCCCTCGCGGGTCGGCGGGCGGATGCCCGCCCATGCCACCGGCGTCGGCAAGGCGATGCTGGCCTTCTCTCCGCCCGAGGTGACGGCCGAGCGGATCAAGGCGGGTCTGCCACCGTGCAGCCCGTTCACCATCGTCGCTCCCGGGTCCCTGCTGCGGGAGCTGGAGCACGTCCGCCGGACCGGGATCGCCTACGACCGGGAGGAGTCGGGCGTCGGCACGGTCTGTGCCGCGGCGCCGGTGCTGGGCGCGGGCGGGCTCCCGGTCGCGGCCCTGTCGGTGACCGGCCGGAGCACTCAGCTGGACATCGAGCGGATGGGACCCGCGGTACGGACCACCGCGCTGGCCCTCGGGCGTCAGCTGGTGGCCAAGGGCAGGACCGGAAAGGCGCCCGCCACCCGCAGACAGCCCGCATGACGGGTGTGTCTGACCCTCTCTGGTGAGGCCCGCGAAGGAGGACCCCGGCGACGCGCCCTCGAGCGGGCCCGCGGCCCGCCGCCCACCGGGGACCGAGGGTGTCGCGTCCACGGACGGGGAACGCGTCATCCGCCGGGCTCGAAGGGCTCGTTCGGCATCTCTGCGGGTTCCCGCTCCAGCTCGTCGGCCTCCTTGCCCAGGGCCGTGGCGGTGGCCCCGGCCGCAGTGCGGATCCTGTCGCGGGCCGCGAGGCCGAGCGCAGCGGCTCCGGCGGCGTACGCAGGTCAGCACTGCCTAGGCCCTGCCTCTCGGCAGAACCGATTCGGCCGCCCGCAGCAGCGTCTCGTGCGCGGTCCAGAGAGCGAGCACGCCACACGTGCCCGCCCGCGGGCGGATATGCGCCGTGCGGCACGCGGAAGTACGGGGCGGAGCAGGCGGCATCCCCGCGTACCCCGTCAGCCGGTGCGCGGGCGAGGCGGCGGTTCCGCTCTCCCGCGCGGGCACCGGGTCGAACGGCTTGCCGGTTGTCAACGGCGACCGGGTGCCCTCGCCGTGCGGGGTCGGCGAGCGCGCAGAAGCCGGGCGAGGCGCACCCGGCCTCCCGCGTCGCGGAGGCTGTGCCGGCGCTCCCCGGCCAAGACCTGCGGGCCCGCCCGGACGACGAAGAGGATCATCAGTGCGGGAACGAGGAGAACAAGGAGGATCACGGCACGTCCCGTTGGTCGGCGGCAACTGGTGGGGGCGTTGTCAGGATGCGCCCACGGGCCGGACCGCGCATGTCGTCGGGGTGGCCGGAGCAGGCCGACCGCACAAGATCACCCCTACGGCCGATCAACGAGGTGGAGGCCACCGCGCGGGCATGGGGCCCCTGGGATCGCCTGCGCGACCTTGTGGCACACCGCGGCCGCCGGTGACCGGTCGTGCGGGGTGCCTCACGGGAGGAGCGGCCCGATTCACGGGGACGGTCGGCCGGAGAGTGCCACGACGCGGGAGACTCCGAGGACCTTGCCGCGCGCATCCGGCGCCTGCGCTGCGAAGCACGGTCCGGGGGCGTTCGTGGTGATGGCTGTCTCGAACCCGGACCGGGCGACGTGTGCGGCGACGGCGGACAGGCAATCGGGGTCGGGTCCGGCGAGTACCCGCCATGCCCCGGTCTGCGTCGAGCCGTTCCAGGATGCGTAGACGACACGGCTCCCGCCGTTCGATCGTGCCGCCGCTTCCTTTTCTCGGCGTCCGACGGGCCCACGACACACGCGTCACCATTGCCGGCCTCCTTGTCACCCGGCAGCACAACCGGCGTATCGCAGCCCTGGTCACCGCCGGTGTCCTCCCCGGCGACCGCAGTGCCCGGTCCACGGGCCGCTCGCCCTTCCCCCACCTCCCCCGGCTGCTGCCGCGGCCCCGCACCTGCGCCGCCGAGAATGTCTTCCAGACTGCTCAGCTCCCGTGTCTCACCTCTTGATCAGGGGCGAGCGGACGGCACCCGCCGCCCTGTCGCCCTCGCTGAAGAAGTCCTCCCGGTAGATGTCGCGGGGGAAGAGCCTCTTGCTCATCAGCGTCTTCAGGGCGGCCTCCACCATCGGCGGCGGACCGCAGACATAGCCGACGTGGCCGCGCAGCGAGGCGTGGTCGGCAGCGAGGACGTCGGTGACCAGACCGGTGGCGAAGCCCTCGGCCTCCTCCTCGGACAGACAGGGCCGGTAGCGGAAGCGGTCGGGGTGGCGCTCCTGAAGGCCGCGGAAGAAGTCGACGTCGTAGAGCCACCGCCGGGTGCGGGCGCCCTGGTAGAGGGTGAGGTGGGCGCGGTGGGCGTCGTTCTCCAGGGCGTCCAGGATCATCGCCTTGATCGGCGCCAGACCGGTTCCTCCGGCGACCATCACCGCGGGCTCGTCACGCGAGGTGCGCAGCACGAAGCGCCCGTACGGTCCGGAGAGCGGGATCCGGTCGCCGACGCGCAGGGTGCTGAAGATCCAGCCGTCGGTGGCGGCGCCGCCCGGCGTGCGCCGGATGTGGAACTCCAGGGTGCGCGGCCGGGACGGCGGGTTGGCGATCGAGTAGGTGCGGTCCACTCCGCTGCCGGGCACGGTGAACCTCAGGTACTGCCCGGGGTTGAAGGCGAGGTCGCGGTCGAGTTCGACGATCAGCCGCAGGGTGTCGAGGGCGATCTCCTCGACCGCGGCGACCGTGCCGGTGAAGTCGGTCACCGGATGGACCGGGACGTCCTCGTCCACGTCGACGTCCGCCTCGATCACCACGTCGGACCGCGGTCGGGCGCAGCAGGTGAGGGTCTTGCCCTCGTCGCGTTCGAAGTCCATCAGGGCGAACGCGGACGCGTCGCCGTGGTCCACCTCGCCGTCGAGGATCTCCGACTTGCAGGTGGCGCAGGTGCCGTGGGTGCAGGAGTGGGGCAGCCAGACGCCGGCCCGCAGGCAGGCGTCCAGGATGGTCTGGTCCTCCCGGCACTCGACTTCGCGCCCGATCGGTTCCACGGTGATGCGGTGGGTCTGGGTCATGCAAACAACTCCGGGCTGGGATGGGGGGCCGTGCGCCCGCGTGGGCGCGGACGCACGGCTGCGCTTGCTGGGGCCTGTGCCGGGGTGGCCTCAGGTGAGGACGCTGGTGAAGCGCTCGTTCAGTTCCCGCCCGACGTAGAAGATGCCCTTGGCGAGCTGGTCGGGGGTCCAGGTCACGCAGGGACGGTCAGGGTAGGACCGGTAGCCGCCGGCGAAGACCTCGTTGCGGTTGCCCGAGGGGTCGAAGAAGTAGATCGTCTTGCCCCGGGTGATGCCGTGATGGGTCGGGCCGACGTCGACCGAGACGTCGTCCATGGCGAACAGGTCACCGGCGTGCAGCACATCGGCCCAGTCGCCGAGTTCGAAGGCGAAGTGGTGCAGTTTGCCCTGCGGGCCCTTGATCACGGCGATGTCGTGGACCTTCTGGCCCGCGCTCATCCAGGTGCCGATGTACTCGGCGTCGTCGTCGAGCGAGGTGGCCACCCGCTCCGTGGTGTAGAAGTCCAGCACCTCCGCGAAGAAGCGGTCCATCAGGTTGACGTCCTCGGCGGTGATCAGCGCGTGGTCGATGTTGGGCACGCCGACGCCGACCAGGTGCCGCGGGAACACCTCGGGGTTGACGGTGCCGACCTCGGTGCCGACCAGGGTCATGTCGTGGTACAGCTCCAGGACGTGCTCGGACGGCGTGAAGATCCGGATGCCGTCGCTGACCTCGGGGTTCTCACCCTTGCTCATCCGCTCCACGCGGCAGCCGAACTGCTGGGCGCGCTTCTCGAACCCGTCGAGGTCCGACGGGTCCTCGACCTTGTAGCCGAGTCTGCCCAGGCCGACCCCGCCCTCGTCGAGGACGACCGAGTGGTGGTCCCACTCGTCCCAGCCCTTGAGCAGCAGCCGGCCGGGCTCCTCCTGGACGGGGTACAGGCCCAGGGTGTCGACGTAGTGGCTCCTGGCGTCGCTGAGGTCGGTGACTCTCGCGTGGACGTATCCCAGGCGCATGACTGCCATGGCTGGCTCCTAATTCTCGGTGCCGGTCCCGCCGGCGGACGTGCTGCCCGGCCGGAAGGCCAGCAGCGGGTGGATGACGCGCAACCTGTCGTTGCGCAGGGTGATGCAGACATCGCTGGTGGGGACGGCGCGGCAGGTCAGGCAGGTGCCCGAGCCGCGCTCGGCCGCGGGCAGGACGGTGTCGGCGACGGGTTTGCGGTACTCGACGTCGCCGGCCACCAGGTCCACCTTGCAGACCCCGCACCCGCCGCGTCGGCAGCCGATCCGGTAGGCGTAGCCCGCGCGGTGGAGACCGTCGAGGACGGTCTCCCCCTCACGCAGTTCCACGACCACTCCTTCGGGCTGCACGGTCACTGTGGGCATCGGGGTGCTCTCAGCGGTGGAAGGAGACCAGGCTCTTGTGGCCCACGCCGAGGGCGTCGAGCGTCTGGTCGTCGGACGGTTCGACGGTCCTGCCGTCGACGCTCCAGTGCCAGGCGGTGGCCGGGTCGTAGTCGGGGTCGGCGGACGCCCAGGGGTCGACGACCGTGGAGCGGAACTCGGCCCAGGTCATCGCCCTGGGTGTGCGGAAACAGGCGGCGGCTCCGAACCACATGTTGTCCCGCCACCACAGGTGGACCAACTGGTCCTCGCCGTAGAGCTCCTGACGGGAGCTCGACGGGAAGTCGTACGGTGCGATCGCGCGGACCGGCATGGCTCAGCTCCCCACCGGAGCGCCGGAGTGCCAGCGCTCCCAGTTCGTGTTGTCGGCGGACCCGGTGTACTCACCGCCGTCGCCGTCCTGGATGCCGTACCAGGCGAGGACCTCCGGCACCGAGGGGCCACCGCAGTTGCCCTGGTAGATCTGGTGCACCGGCAACCATGCCTGGACGTATTTCTCGGGCTCGCGCTCGAAGACCCACTGGCAGCCGTCCGAGCAGAAGTCGAACCGCTCGCCCTTGTACTCGCTGCTGCGCTGGCAGATCGTGGTGGGATCGCCCGGCTCGGTGAACAGCATCGGGATCTGGCACACCTGGCACAGCTGGGGCAGCCCCGGGTAGAAGAAGCGCCCGCCGCCGTCCACCACCCGCTGGGCCTTGTCCCACAGCGGCTTGTAGTACTTCTCGAAGGTGTCCGGGTAGTTGGCCGCCAGCCACTGCTGGTCCTCGGCGCCCGGGACCGAGGTGGTGAACGCCGCGGCGAAGCTGAACTGGTGGAGCACCCAGTAGACCTGGTGGCTGAGCGTCTCCTTCTCGTCGATCGCCTGCTGCACGTGGCGCGGCGGGCGGATGCCGTAGAACTCCAGGTCGGGGAAGAGTCCGTTGAGCATCTGCTCCTCGAAGTAGAGCTCGAACGCCTCCTTCCAGCTCATCACCTTGCGCGGCAGCATGTAGTCGAGCATCTGGGCGATCAGCGCGGTGACGCGGTAACCGCGCCAGAACCACTTGTCGATCCAGGCCTGCACGATCGGCACGTTGGCCTCGTCCTGCTCCAGCAGGAACTTGATGGCCTCAAGACCGAGGGTCATGTGCCGGCTCTCGTCGCTCTGCGCCGAGAACCCGAAGGTCATGGTGGGCAGGTCACCGTTGAAGCTGGCGCCGGACATGAACGGTACGAACAGCAGGTTCGTCAGCAGGTACTCGAAGGAGAAACCGATGGCGATCAGGAACTCGAACGGGCCGGCGGACAGGGCGTCGTCGAAGTAGGACTTCGGGACGCTGAGGTACCACACGCGGTCGTGCATGGTGTTCCAGGAGTGGAAACCGCCGTAGTACTTGTTGTACGTCGACAGGGTGTGGATCTCGGTCTGGGTGTGCCGCAGCTCGTCGACCGACTGGCACAGGGCCGCGAACCGCGGGCCGGGGCCGTTGAGATGGCGGGCGAGGAAGGCGAAGTTGCGGTGCGCCTGGTATTCCAGCGGGGTGACTCCCTGCAGGAACAGCTTCATCGCGTTCAGGTACCTGGCGTCCGACAGGGACAGGTGCCCCTGGCTCTGCGCGGCGCCGTCGAGCACCGCGTACAGCCGCTTGTCCTTCTCGGCCTGGTACTTGTAGTAGGCGTCGACGGTGAGCCGGAAGGGGTCCTCCCACTTCGACCAGTCGTGGATCTTGATGCCCTCGAAGGCGGTGTACGGGAAGACCTTCTCAGGGTCGACGTACGAGGGCTCCCAGTCCAGGTCACGGGTCAGCGCCGAATAGCGCTGTTTCATCGACAGCTTGCGCGGGGTGACGGCCATGTCGTTGGTCTCCTCAGTGGTCCCAGGCGATGACGATCTCGTCGTCGTCCCACTCGGCGAAGTGGCCGGAGTAGGAGACGATGGCGAGCTGGAACTCGTGGGTCTCCCACGGGCGTCCCAGCCGTTCCTCGACGCTCTCCCGCGTGATCACCAGCCGTCCCGGGGACTGGATCTTCACCAGACCGGGCAGCCGGAGGACCGTGAGATCCCCGTTGACGGACTCGATCGCCTCCACGAGCGCTCGGGTGTCCTCGTTCTCCTGCAGGTCGACGCCGACGTTGCGGACCCGCCGTCCGGCGCCGGGGGCGGCCGCAGTGGGGTTCTTCGCGTCGGGGCTTCGGGTGTCGGGCCCGGTGGCGGTCATGCGTTCTGCTCCTTGATCGGCGCGCCGAGGGCGCTCAGGGCGGTCCGGACCGCGGCGGCGGCCTCGTCGACGGCGGCCCGGCAGTCGGCGTCGACCAGGCCGTCCGCCGTGGCGGCGAGGGCGCTCACCGCCTCGACCGCGGCCGGCAGCCGGTGCTCCACCGCGGCGGCCAGCGCGGCACCGTTGGCGGTGCCGTGCCCGGGGTCGGCCAGCCACGCCTTGTACAGCGCGTCGATCCAGCGGCACTGGTCGGCGAACCAGCCGTTCAGGTGCTGGGCCACCAGGCTGTAGCCGCCCGCGCCGCCCAGCAGCGCCGCCTCGTCGAGCCTGCGGTACAGCAGGGCGTAGATCAGCCGGTCGGTCAGGTCCTGGCCGATCATCGCGACGGCCCAGTCCTCCTCGACCAGCAGTTCCTCGACGTAACGGCGCAGCGGCTGCAGCGAGGGCTGGTCGAGCCAGGCCCGCTTGGCCTCCTCCAGCAGGGTGGCGGTGCCGCCGCCGAGTGCGATCCCGACCCGGCTGAGGATCTGCGCGTTGCCCACCCGGTCGAAGGCGGCGAAGGCGCAGCACTGGGCGGTGCTGGCGCCGTAGCAGAACCGGGCCGCGGCGGTGCTGACCATCTGGGCGC
Source organism: Streptomyces caeni (assembly GCF_042678285.1). Taxonomy (NCBI): domain Bacteria; kingdom Bacillati; phylum Actinomycetota; class Actinomycetes; order Kitasatosporales; family Streptomycetaceae; genus Streptomyces; species Streptomyces caeni. Next base: position 54,514 of record NZ_JBHUDX010000030.1, on the reverse strand, counting down.
CGGACTCGTAGTGCCGCAGGGGCAGCACCACGTGGGCGATCAGCTCCCGCCAGGGCTCGGGCAGCCGGCCCAGCAGGTCCCGGCTCTCCAGGTACTCCAGGGTCCGGGCGAAGGCGTCGTGCAGCGAGGCGCGGGTGGTGACGTAGGGGGCGTAGTAGTACTGACGGGGGTCGGTGAAGGAGTACGGGTCGGTGAGCCGGAAGGTGCTCCAGCCCTCGTCGTAGAGCTCCTTGTCGGGCGCCCACAGCGGCCGGTAGTGGAAGTGCTCGGTGGCCTGGACGTCGATGGTGCCCTCTTCGTACCGGGATGCCGGGCGGTCGCCGTACCGGTCGATGAGGTACTGGAAGGTCTTGCGTCTCGGTTCGATGACCTGGGTACGCAGTTCGTACTGCAATGTGGTCTCCTCGGGTGCTTGCGAGGACTGTGGCCCGTGCCACAGGAAGGGGGCCAGCGCCGTTCCGCAGCCGGGAACAGGCCGGTCAGACGGTGGCGGGACGGCGGGGCACGTCCGACTCGACCAGCAGCAGAAGAAGCAGGTCGGTCAGCGCCTCGGGGCCGTCCAGCTCCCGGGGCTCGGTGGCGGCGAGTCCGTCGCCGACGAGCCGCCCGTAGGCGGTGCCGTCCGCGAACCTGGTGGACACCCGGACGCTGCGGCCCCGGTAGTGCACCGAGAACGCCAGCTCGCCGTCCGACAGTTCGTCGGTCAGCGCCAGGTGGTCGTCCGCCCCCGCCAGCACGGCGTTGGCCTCGCAGACGAGCTGTTCGGCCAGGGCCCGGACGGCCACCTGCCGGTCGGCCCCGGTTCCCGCCGACGCGGGCGCGCTGGGACGGGTCCCCGGGACGGGGCGCTCGCCGGATCCGGGGTCCTGCCCCAGGATCTCGGCGACGCGGAGCATGAATGGGGTCACGTGAACACTCCTCCTGGCCGGTCCTGCCCCGGCCTGCGGATGAGGCTGCGCCGGACCGGCCAGGGGCGCCACCGGCGTTCCTCACGCCGGAACATGCGGGGGTGCCGACGGGGCCGCGAAGCCCCGAACACGGCTGCGGGGCAGCGGCGATTCGGGGGTCTATGGATGGTGGGGACGGGAGCCCGGGGCACGCGGACCCCCGCCGCACACACCGCTCAGGAGGTCAGGAAGTCGCCCACGAGTTCGTTGAACGCGTCGGCCCACTCGATCTGTGTCCAGTGGCCGCAGTGGCCGAAGACATGCAGCTGCGCGGCGGGGATCAGCTCCAGCAGCCGCAGCGAGTTGGCCGGCGGAATGACCTGGTCCTCCCGGCCGTGGACGATCAGGGTCCGGTGCGGCAGGGCGCTGATCTCCTCGTCCGGGGTGACCAAGGCGTCGGCCCAGCGCTGCCGGGGCGCCGGGAACATCGCCGAGAACGCCTCCTGGAAGCCGGGCTGCACGCTGGCCCGGTACCTCACCTCGGCCAGTTCATCGGTCACCAGTTCCCGGGAGTGGGCGAAGATGTCGAGCAGCCGGCGCATGTTCTCGATGGACGGCTGATAGCCCCAGACCGCGTCCAGCCCCTCCCCCTCGGTGAGGTGGAAGGGAACGCCCGCGCTGCCCATCAGCACCAGGCGGTCCACCCGCTCGGGGTGCCGGGCGGCGGCCCGCAGGGCTATCGCGCCGCCGAAGCTGTTGCCGACGATCGAGGCCGAGGGCAGCTCCAGGGCGTCCAGGAAGCCCACCAGCTGGTCGACCCACAGGTCCAGGCCGTAGCTCACCCCCTCGGGACGCTCGCTGAAGCCGAACCCCGCCATGTCCGGCGCCAGCACCCGCATCCGCTCGGCCAGCGCAGGGATCGTCAGCCGCCAGTTGGCGTACGCGGTCACCCCGGGGCCCGAACCGTGCACCAGCACGACCGGGCTGCCCGTCCCCTCCTCCAGGTAGTTGGTGCGGATCCCTCCCGCGACCACGTCCGCGCCGATCTCAGGCCGCTTCTCCCTGTCCATGCACACTCCTGTCCGAGCCACAGCGGTTGTCAGCAGTCCCCGCGATCCTGCGGCCACGGCCACGGCCCCGCCCGCCGCGTTCCCCCCTCGGGAACGCGGCGGACACCGCCCTCGGTACGCGCTCTTCCCGGCGACGAGGGCGTCGCCGCGGGGCGACGGCCGCGGGCTGTGCTCCAGACCCCCGAGACGCTGCGGGAGTCCCCGCGCGGCGGGCGGACATGGTGGTGCGCAGGTGTCCTGGCCGCGGGCCGGACACCTGCGCGTGACGGAGCGTGCGGGTCTCAGTTCCCGGCGGCGGCCGCGGCGGCGAGGTCGAGGGCGATGTCGGTGATCATGTCCTCCTGACCGCCGACCATCTTCCGGCGGCCGACCTCCACCAGGATGCTGCGGGTGTCCAGGCCGTAGCGGGCGGCGGCGTTCTCGGCGTGGCGCAGGAAGCTGGAGTACACGCCGGCGTAGCCGAGGGTGAGGGTCTCGCGGTCGACGCGGACCTCGCGGTCCTGCAGCGGCCGTACGAGGTCGTCGGCGGCGTCCATCAGCGGGAAGAGGTCGCAGCCGTGGTCCCAGCCCATGAGATCGGCGACGGCGATGAACGCCTCCAGCGGGCAGTTGCCCGCGCCCGCCCCCTGGCCCGCGAGGGAGGCGTCGACCCGGGTCGCCCCGCCCTCCACGGCGACGACGGTGTTGGCGACGCCGAGGGCGAGGTTGTGGTGGGCGTGGATGCCCGTCCCGGTCGCCGGGTCCAGGACGTCGCGGTAGGCGCGGAACCGTTCGCGTACCCCGTCCATGGTGAGACGGCCGCCGGAGTCGGTGACGTAGACGCAGGTGGCGCCGTAGGACTCCATCAGCTTGGCCTGGCGGGCGAGTTCGGCCGGCTCGGCCATGTGGGACATCATCAGGAACCCGGCGACGTCCATGCCCAGCTCGCGGGCTGCGGCGATGTGCTGGGCGGAGATGTCCGCCTCGGTGCAGTGGGTGGCGATCCGCACCGAGCGGATGCCCAGGGAGTGCGCCTGCTTCAGGTCGTGGAGGGTGCCGATGCCCGGCAGCAGCAGCGTGGTGGGCACGGCGTTGCGGGCGGCGTCGGCGACCGCCTCGATCCACTCCCAGTCGGTGTGGGCGCCGATGCCGTAGGTGATGCTGGAACCGGACAGGCCGTCGCCGTGGGCTATCTCGATCGCCGCGACACCGGCCGCGTCGAGGGCGGCGGCGATGGCGCGGGCCTGCTCGACGGTGTAGCGGTGGCGGACGGCGTGCATACCGTCCCGCAGGGTCACGTCCTGGACGTACAGGGCGGGGGGCTGGCCGGCGGTCATCGGGACGCCACCTCCGGGGTGTGGTGCGTGGCCATGCGCTCCGCGGTGCGCAGCGCGGCCGAGGTCATGATGTCGAGGTTGCCGGCGTAGGACGGCAGGTAGTGCGCGGCGCCCTCGACCTCGAGGAAGACGGACACCTTGGCCGCCTGCCCGCGGGTGCCGGGGGGCAGCAGTGAGCGCAGCGGGTCGTCGTCGGCGACCCGGTCGAACTGGACCTTCTGCTTGAGCCGGTAGCCGGGCACGTAGGTCTGGACCCGGCCGACCATCTCCTCCACCGAGGCGGTCACGGCCGCGTCGTCGCAGTCGCCGACCAGGCAGTAGACGGTGTCGCGCATGATCAGCGGCGGCTCGGCGGGGTTGAGGACGATGATCGCCTTGCCGCGGGTGGCGCCACCGACCTTCTCGATGGCCGCGGAGGTGGTCTCGGTGAACTCGTCGATGTTGGCGCGGGTGCCGGGACCGGCGGAGCGCGAGGAGATGGAGGCCACGATCTCCCCGTAGTGGACGGGGGTGACCGCGCCGACGGCGGCGACGATGGGGATGGTGGCCTGGCCGCCGCAGGTGACCATGTTGACGTTGGCGGCGTCCAGGTGGGCGTCCAGGTTGACCGGCGGCACGACGTACGGGCCGATGGCGGCCGGGGTGAGGTCCACCACCCTGCGGCCGAGGGAACGCAGCACCCGGTCGTTGTGGTGGTGGGCGCCGGCGGAGGTGGCGTCGAAAACGATGGAGACGTCGGCGAACTCGTCGAGCTTCACCAGGCCGTCGACGCCCTCGTGGGTGGTGACGACCTTCAGACGACGGGCGCGGGCCAGTCCGTCGGAGTCCGGGTCGATGCCGACCATGGCGCCCATCTCCAGGACGTCGGAGGTCCGCAGCACCTTGATCATCAGGTCGGTGCCGATGTTGCCGGAACCGATCACCGCGACCTTGGTGCGCACCGGGTCGGTGGCGCTGCTCACTGCTGTTCTCCTTCTTCCGTCGCCGCCGGTTCCTCCGGGGCGAATGCGACACGTACCGAACCCAGGCCGGAGATCCGTGCCTCGAACAAGTCGCCGGGCCGGGCGTCCGCCATGGGCCCGAGGGCGCCGGTGAGCACGATGTCTCCGGCCCGCAGCGGATCGCCCGCCGCGGCGAGGGCCGACGCGAGCCAGACGGCCGCGTTGAGCGGGCCGCCGAGGCAGTCGGCCCCGGTTCCCGAGGAGACCTTCTCGCCACGGCGGGTCATCGTCATCTGCACCAGCCGCGTGTCCACGGCGGTCAGCGGCACCGGGCTGGTGCCCAGGACGAACAGACCGGAGGAGGCGTTGTCGGCGACGGTGTCGACGATCGTGATGTCCCAGCCGGCGATCCGGCTGTCCACGATCTCCAGGGCGGGCAGCGCGAAGTCCACCGCGCGCAGCACGTCGGCCACCGTGCACCGGGCGTGCGGGAGGTCGTCGCCGAGGACCAGGGCGACCTCCGCCTCCACCTTGGGCTGCAGCAGCCGACCGGCGGGCACGGTGCCGCCGTCGGGGACCGCCATGTCGGACAGCAGTGCGCCGAAGTCCGGCTGGTCGACGCCGAGTTGCCGCTGGACGGCCGGGGAGGTCAGACCGATCTTGCGGCCGACCACCCGGAGGCCCTTCGCGTCGAGGGCCCGTTCGGCGTTGAGGCGCTGCACGGCGTACGCCTCCGCGATGCCCCCGTCGGGGAGCAGGCTCCGCACCGGCGGGCACGGCACCCCGGTGCGGGCCGCACCGGCCAGGGCGTCGGCGGCCCTGACCACCGCGGCGGGCGGGGAATCGGTGGGCGGGGGTGTCGGCATGCGAGCACTCCAAGGGAAAGTACGCGGGAACGTACGAGGGTGTGACGAGGTCCGGTATAGACGCGGCCACACGACAGCGGCAATTATTGTTCCGTGACACGGAACGCCGATCAGGGCAACATGCTGGAGAAGGCAGCGGTCATCCTCGACTGCTTCCGCCCGGACGGTGGTTCGTACCGTCTGACGGAACTGGCGGAGCGTACGGGCTTGAGCAAGACCACCACGCACCGGCTGGCCGCCGATCTGGTGCGGCTGGGGTTCCTGGAACGTGACGGCGCGGCCTACCGGCTCGGCGGCAGGCTCTTCGAGCTGGGAACCCTGGTGCCCCGCCGCCAGGGACTGCGCCAGACGGCGCTCCCCTTCGTCCAGGATCTGTACGAGGCCACGCGCGAAACGGTGCACCTCGGCGTGCGGGACGACCGGCACGTCGTCTACCTGGAGCGCGTCCACGGCCACGACCCGCTGCCGCTGCCCTCCCGCGTCGGCGGCAGGCTCCCGCTCACGTGCACCGGTGTGGGCAAGGCCCTGCTGGCCTTCTCCGGCCCCGAGCTCACCGAGCAGGTGCTCGCCGAGCCGTTGCCGGGCCTCACCCCGTACTCGGCCACGGACCCCGACCGGCTGCGCACCGCCATCGAGCAGGTGCAGGTCTCCGGTCTGGCCTACGAGGAGCAGGAGGCCGCGCTCGGGGTGTGCTGCATCGCCGCGCCGGTGTTCGACGGCGGCGGCACGGCCGTCGCCGCCCTCTCGGTCGCCGTCCCGCAGGCCCGCTTCCGCCCCGCCCAACTCGCCCCGGCGGTCCGCACCGCCGCCCTCGGTCTGTCCCGGACCCTGCGGCAGGGTGGCTGACGACGGCGTGCGGACCGCCGGCCGGAGTGCGCGTCCATCCGGCCGGTGCGGACGGCCTGCCCGAGGGCGGCGGTCAGCGGCGGGTTTCCCACCACAGGACCACCAGGGTCACCGCGCCGCTGCCGAGCTTGTACGCCGCCCCGCGCAGGAACTCCCCCGGGACTCCGCGCCGCTGCCGATCCGCCCCTCGCAGCAGCCGATCGCCTCGTACAGGCCGCTGCTGGACTCCATCTTCTTCAGTTTGTCCCGCGCGGCGGCCAGCGCCTGGACGATGGGGCCGTTGATGACGAACGCGGGCGCCCGTCGCTCCCGTTCGAGCCGGTCGTGCACGGCCCGGCGCACGATGGCCCACGCGCCCTGCTCGAGGTTCCCCGTGCTCAGCAACTGCGTCCAGCCGGCGTGGATCTGCAGGAACACCTCGTGGATGACCTCTTCGGCCACGGCGCGGGTACCGAAGTGCACCTCCGCGTACGCGTGGAACACCTCCTGGTGCCCGAGGCAGAAGGCTTCGAAGTCCAGCGGGAGCTCCAGCGGCAGGTACATGGACTGGGACCGCCCGGCGCCGTACTCCGGAGGCGGGGCGCCCTCCGGGGCGTTGTAGTGACTCACGCGAGCCTCCCGTCGACTGGGGACATGACGGTGATCCTCTCCCTTGAGGGCCCGGCACAGGTCGGCGCCAACTCGCTTCTGTGGAAAGGCCGTTGGGCCTGATCCCCACCTAAGTGCCTCGCGGCCCGGATCACTCATCCCACCCCGGGAAAATCACCGACCGCCCCCGGCCGAGCACCCTGTGTATGTTTCAACAAGCAGTGCTAGTCACCTTCGGGTGCCTGCTGACCAGGCGTAACCCGGCGGAGGGAAGAGGCGAACACCTCTCCGGACCCTCATCGTGTTCTGCGTCACACCGCGGGCCACCCGCGCGCACCGTCACACACCGGCGCGCACGCCCCATCGCGCCCCCCCCGCAGGCCACCTGCCACGACCGCCGGCGCCCGGGGGAGACGTCTCCGCGTCCGTTGTCCCGGCGCCGGCCCGTGTCACAACCGCGGGTCGGGCCGGTCCACCACGCGGGGCGGCAGCGCGAGCGAGCGGGTGTGGTGGGCGATGTCGGCCAGCGGGGCGAGCCAGGTGTCGGCGCAGCCTGCCACGCGCTCCACGAGTTCCTCCAGCGCGGCGGCCCTGGACGGGCGGCCGCTCAGGAAGGGATGCGTCGTGAGGACGAAGCAGCCGCCCTCCCTTCTCATCGCCTCGAACTCCAGGGTCCAGATCTCCAGCGCCTTGCGGGGGCTCTCGATCAGCCCCGTCCCGGAGATGTCCGGCAGATAGCAGTACTGCTCCCAGTCGTCCAGTGCCCACTGGACCGGGACCTCCACGAGGGAACGGCCGCCGGGGACGGCCAGTTCGTAGGGCGTGTCGGCGTCCATGAGGCTGCTGTCGTAGAGGAAACCGCGGTCCGCGAGCAGGCCGGGCGACCGGTGGGTGAGTTCCCACATGGGCGCCCGGTAGCCGACGGGCCGTACCCCTGCGACCTCTTCGAGCGCGTCCAGCCCCTTGTCCAGGAAGGACGCCTCGGTCGCGGTGTCCGTACCGGTGAGCGGTTCGTGCAGATAGCCGTGGTGGGCGATCTCGTGTCCCGCCGCGGCGATGGCACGCACACTGCCGGGGTGGCGGCGCGCGGTCCACCCGGGGACGAAGAACGTGGCCCGGACACCGTGCCGTTCCAGCATGCGCAGCAGACGGGGCACGCCGACCAGCGGGCCGTACGACTGATGGCTCATCAGCGACATCCGGTCGGCCGCCTGCGGGTGCGTGCTCAGCACGGCCGATTCGGCGTCCACGTCGAAGGTGAACGAGGCGGCGGCCCGTTTGCCCGCGGGCCAGCTGACCGGCGGCGCGGGGCTGGGGCTCACGCGCCGGCCCCGGGGCGAAGTGCGGCCAGGGAGACGAACTCATAGGCGAGGTTGGCGGCGGCGACGCAGGTGATGTCGGCGTGATCGTAGGCGGGTGAGACCTCCACGACGTCGGCGCCCACCAGGTTCAGCCCGCGCAGGCCGCGGAGAATGCCGAGGAGTTCGCGGCTGGTCAGCCCGCCGGCCTCCGGGGTGCCGGTGGCGGGGGCGTGGGCCGGGTCGAGTACGTCGATGTCGACGGAGACGTACAGCGGCGCGTCGCCGATCCGCTCGCGCAGCAGTGCCACGACGTCGGCGACGGTGAGGCGTTCGAAGTCGGCGCAGTGCACGATGGTGAAGCCGAGTTCGGCGTCGTCCGAGAGGTCCTGGGGGTCGTAGAGCGAGCCCCGGATGCCGACGTGGGCGCTGGACCCCGGCAGGAACAGCCCCTCCTCCGCGGCGCGGCGGAAGGGGGTGCCGTGCGTCAGGGGGGCGTCGTAATAGGTGTCCCAGGTGTCGAGGTGGGCGTCGAAGTGCACCAGGGCCACCGGGCCGTGGACCCGGTTCATGGCCTTGAGCAGCGGATAGGCGATCGTGTGGTCACCGCCGAGGGTCACCAGCCGGGCACCGTCCCTGATCAGCGCGTGGGCGCCGTCCTCGATCTCCTTGGAGGCGGTGGCGATGTCGTACGGGTTGCAGGGCAGGTCGCCTGCGTCGACGACCTGCTGCCGGCCGAAGGGCAGCACGTCGAGCGCGGGGTTGTAGGGCCGCAGCAGGCGTGACGCCTGGCGGATGTAGGAGGGGCCGAAGCGGGCGCCCGGCCGGAAGGTGACGCCGGCGTCGAAGGGGACGCCGGCGACGGCCACGTCGTAGCCGTCGACGTCCTCCAGCCGGGGCAGCCGGGCGAAGGTGGTCAGGCCCGCGTAACGGGGGCTGGTCTGGCCGTCGGTCTGGCCGACGGGCGGGGTCATGCGCGGCACCGGGTGGTTCCTCCGTTGATCTGCAGTGTCTGGCCCACCAGTGAGCCGATACGAAAGTCGGTCAGAAGAGCGACGGCCGCCGCGATCTCCTCCGGGCGCCCGATCCTGCCCAGCGGGATGCCGGCGGCGTAGGAGCGGCGCATCTCGTCCAGTGACAGGCCGGCCGCTTCGGCGTCCACGCGCAGTTGCGGGGTGTCGGTGACACCCGGGGCCACGGCATTGACCAGGATGCCCTGGGGGGCCAGTTCACGGCCGAGGCTCTTGGTGAGGGAGATCAGCCCGGCCTTCGAGGCCGCGTAGGCGGTGGCCCCGGGCCAGCCGGTGACCCCCCACTCCGAGGACACCACCACGATGCGGCCGCGCCCGCGGCGCCGCATCCCCGGAAGCACGGCCTGGACGAGGTGGAAGGTTCCGGTCAGATTGGTGTCGACGACCTTCCACCAGTCGTCCTCGTCGTGCGTGGCGAGCTCGCCCATGGTCATGTAGGCGGCGTTGCACACCAGGACGTCGATGTCGCCGATCTCTTCGCTCAGCCGCGCCACGAGGTCCCGGACGAGTGCGCGGTCACTGACGTCGGCGGGCGCGCGCACACCGCCCACGGCGTCCGCCACCTCGTCCAGACGGGGCCCCGGAACACGGTCGTTGACGGCGACCAGGGCCCCGTCGGCGGCCAGCCGTGCCGCGATGGCACGGCCGATGCCCTGCGCCGCTCCCGTCACCAGGGCACGGGTTCCGGCGTGCGTCCGCCGGGGCTCGGCCGGCGGGGTCGCGGATGCCTGGGCCCTGCCGGACGGGGTCCGGTCGGGCGGGTTCGCCTCCTGCGGGGTCCTGGGCGGCATCAGATCACCGCTCCGCTGTTCGGGGAGAGTACTTCTCCGGTACAGAACGTGCCCTCGTCGAGCAGGAACAGGACGCAGGCCGCGATCTCCCGCGGCCGGGCGAGGCGCCGGGCGGGCAGCGTCTCCAGATAGGCGGGGGCGCGCCAGGGCGAGTCCGGGGCCAGCAGCGGCGTGTCCGTGGGACCGGGCGCGACGGCGTTGACCCGGATGCCCCGGGCGGCTGTTTCGGCGGCGAGGCTGCGCACGGTTCCGATGACGGCGCCCTTGGCCGCCGCGTAGTGGGCTCCGTCGTCGCCGCCTCCGATGGCGAGTTCGGAGGTGATGGCGACGACGGAGCCGCCCCCGCGCTCCGTCATGCCGGGCAGCAGCGCGCGTACCGGGTTGACCAGCCCCCCGAGGTGCACCCGGAGCATCCGGGTCCACTGCTCGGGTGTGATGTCGTCGACGGCCGTGGCCTCGTAGTGGCCGGCGGCGGTCACCAGGGCGTCGACCGGGCCCAGCCGGGACTCGGCCAGGCGGACCGCCTCCTTCACGGAGGCCGGGTCGGCCACGTCGGCGGTGAGCCTCAGAGCGGTGGAGTCCCCGGAGGGGCTGTGCCGGTCGAGGCCGGCGACGAGCCATCCGGCCTCCGTGAGGGTGGCCGCGCAGGCCGCTCCGATGCCGCTCGCCGCGCCGGTGACCAGCGCGGTACGGCGCCGGGGTGGTTCGAGGGGTGCTGAGATCATGGCTGCGCGGGCTCCCCGGCGACGGACGGTCCGGCGGCGACGGGGGACGCCTGCCCGGGAACCGCCGCGATGTCCGAAGCGGCGGCGAGGCGTTCGGCCAGCGGCTCCCTCATGCGGGAACGGACCGCCAGGAAGACGACCGCTCCCACGGCGGTGAGGACCCCGGTGGTGAGGACCATGCTCCAGCGCAGGTACCACTCCTGCCCCATCGACGCGCGGGGCCAGGCGATGTTGACGGTCTGGGCGATCGCCCACAGCGCGGCGAGCAGTGTGACGGGGGTGCCCCACCGGCCGAGGCTGAAGGCGCCGGGCCGCCAGGTGCCGCGCAGCCGGGCGATGAGAGCTCCCACGACGGGGATGGCGAAGGAGATCTGGAAGCCCATGGTGGTGAAGTTCACCAGCACGCCGTACAGCTCGGATCCCGCGACGAGGATCAGGACACCGGCGACCAGGGCGGTCAGCGCGATCGCGTTGACGGGCAGGCGCTCCGGGCCCGCGAGCCTGGCCAGCCGACGCGAACCGGGCAGCGCGTGGTCCCGTGCGGAGCCCCACAGGCAGCGGGAGACGGCGGCCTGCACGGCGAGGAAGCTGGAGACGAAGCCGATCACGAACATCAGCAGCAGGGGCCGTCCCACGGCCTCACCGAGATGGCTGGTCAGCGTGTACGTCACCGGGTCACCGGTCTGCTCGGCCATCACCCTGCCGAGGTCGGGGATCGACAGGATGATCGCCACGCTGGAGAACATCACCAGGGCGGCGACGGCCAGCAGGGCCAGGATGATCGCCTTGGGCACGTTGCGCTCGGGGTTCTCCACCTCCTCGGCGATCGACCCCGCCGACTCGAAGCCCACGAAAGACCAGCCGACGAAGGCGATGGCGATGAGCATGGGGCCGCCGAGCCAGGAGCCGGCGCCCTGGGTGCCGAACCCGTCGAAGAGCACGCTGACCGGATTCACCCGGTGGAAGAGGAGCAGATAGGCGCTCAGGCCCAGCGAACCGGCGATCTCGCACAGGATGCTGGCGATCACCATGACCTTCAGCACCTTGCGGCCGATCATGTTGGCCAGGCTGCCGATCGCCAGGATGGCCAGCGCCGTGCCCGCCGTCTGCGTGCGGCTGGGCGCCTCCACCCCGAGCGCCTCCAGGAGGAACCCGGAGGCGCCGTAGGCGAGGGTCGACAGGGCGATGGTCAGTCCCCAGGCATAGGCCCACGCGGCCGCCCACCCCCAGGACGCGCCCCGCACATGCCGCGCCCACTGGTACACGCTGCCGGCGAAGGGCCAGCGGGAGGCCATCTCCCCGAAGACCAGGGCGATCAGCAGTTGGCCCGCCAGGACGATAGGGAACGCCCAGAAGAACGCCGGGCCCGCGGTGAACAGGCCGAGGGTGAAGATCGCGTACAGGGCGACGATCGGCGACACGTCGGCGAAGGCCAGCGAGAACGCGGAACGGAAACTGAATCCACGGTTGAGCCGCTGTTCTCCTGCGCCGGGCGCCGGGGCGCCGTCGGCGCCCGCCACCGCTGGTGGTCTGTTGCTCATCTGGTCGCTCCTCGTGTCGTCACTGGTCCTCGGTGCGGGAGGTGGCCTGCGGTGGTGAGCAGTGTGATCGTGCGGGGCCGTCCGATCCACGAGGCGATCGCAAAGTCCGGGGATTGCTCTTTGAACGATCGCATAAGAGTATTTCGGCGAAGAAACAAGCCGGACGGAAGCCGGCGGCGGGCAGGAGCGAGCCGGGGGTGATCGTGAGGACGAGCGTCGCGGACCTCCTACGGCTGCCCCACCTGCGCCTGAGCCTCTTCGCCGGCGGTGAAGGACTCGGCCGCGCCGTGTCCTGGGCGCACGCCTCCGACCTGGACACGGCGCGGGACTGGATGGCCGGCGACGAACTGCTGATGCGCAACGGATTCACCCTGCCCTCCAACGGTGCCGACCAGGCCGGGCTGCTCCAGGGGATCGCGGACGCCGGGGCCAGCGGCCTGGTCATCGGCGAGGATCCGCGGACGCCCGTGCTGCGCAACGAACTGGCCGCGGCCGCGGAAGCCTGCCGTGTGCCCGTCCTGGTCGCCCCGTACTCGGTGAGCTTCGCGGCGATCTCCCGGGCCGTCGCCGACGCCAACTCGCGCGCGGACGCGGCACGGGTCGCCCAGGTGGAGCGCGTGTACGCCGCGGTGCGCGACGCGCTCGGCGGCACCCCCAGCGAATCACCCGTCGTCCGCGTGGCACGGGAACTGGGCTGCCGGTTGCACCTGCTGGACCCCCGCACCGGCCACCCTCTGGGCCCCTCCCGGCCCGAGCCCGCCCCCGGGCTGGTCCGGGCCGTGCTCGACGCCGTGCGGGAGAGGGACGGGCGGATACCGGGCGTGGTGCATCTGCCTCTCCCCGGCGGGGCCAGGGCGCTGATGGTGGAGATCCCGGCCGCGGAGCCCACCGTGCTGGTCGCGGTGGACCTGCCCGCACCGGCGTCGGACACCTCGCTGCTGCACCACCTGGCGACCGTCGCGGCCCTGGAGGTCGCGCGGCACAGCATGACGATGGAGCACCGGCGGCGCATCGGGGCCGAGTTGCTGGCCCACATGCTCGACGCGCGGACCGACGAGGCGACCGCAAAACGGGAGCTGGCGGACTTCGGACTCGAACCGTCCGACTGCGTGCTCGTGGCCGTACGGCGCGGCGACTGGGCCGGGCAGCGTGATCTGCACCTCACCCTGGAGCGGCACCGGATCCCCTGGCTCCTGCTCAGCCGGGCCCCGCTGCTGTACGCGCTGCTGCCGGACGAGGACAACGCCCTGTCCGCCGTTCGCGGCAAGCTCGGGAACGCCGCGGTCTTCGGCATCAGCGACCCCCTCGGCACCGCCCGGCGGACGCCGGCCGCGCAGCGCGAGGCCGTGTGGGCCCTGTCCGTGGCGGCGTCCCGGCCCGACCGGAGCGCCCGCTACGGCGACGACCACGGGTACACCGTGCTGCGCGGCGTCGACGAGGCGCGCCGGCAGGTGGAACGGACCCTGGGCCCGCTGCTGGCGTACGACGAGCGGCACGGCACGGAACTGGTGGCCTCCTTGGAGGCGTTCCTGCGCTGCCGCCGGTCGTGGCAGCGCACGGCGGCGGCACTGCGCGTGCACAAGCAGACCGTGATGTACCGGATGCAGCGGGTCGAGCAGATCACGGGCCGCGCCCTGGCCGAGACGGCGGACCTGGCGGAACTGTGGCTCGCGCTGCAGGCGAGGGAACTGCTGGACGGCCCCTCCCGGCAGTGGCCCGCCGCGGACGAACCGGACTGACCGGCCCCGCCCGCCCAGCCGACCCGGGTCGCCTCATCCCGGGAGCCAACTCGCTCAGCGCCGAAAACATGTGACGGCCCGTCATGAGGCAGGGGGGGCATATCGTACGTCATCATGCCGGGTGGAGGTGCGAACCCGGGGAGAGTGATCGCGGATGCCCGCGCACCCCGTACACTCGTCCACCGCCTCCGGTACCACCGGGAAACAGGACACAGCCGTAGGGGAAAGGCACTTCGACGTGAGCTTCGCACCCAGGACCGACGCGCCCATCTACGACACCCTGGTGGGCGAGCGGGGAGACGTCCCCGCGGAGACCCGCAGGGTCGCTGAGCAGACCCAGCGAGAGGTGGCCCGGGCACTGGACTTCCGCTCGGTGCACACGCCTCTGGGACAACGGTAGGCGCCGTGCGGCGGCCGGTGCCGGCGGCGCCCTCGCGCCCTCCTCCTCGCTCCACCGGCGCACCCCGGGGGCCGAAGGCCGCACGTCGGCCTTCGGCCCCCGGCGCGATGCAACGGCCGCGCCCGGTCACGGCGGCGGAGGGCGGCCCGGAGACGATCCCCGACAACCGTCCGCGCCGGCGGCCGGGCCACTCGGAGGAGAACCCCGAAGCCGTGGGCAGGCCCACCGATCCGGCGGCCGCCGAGAAGGCCACCGTCACCCGACCGGCTCCGGCCGGCTGCCGGCCCGCGGTGAGCACGTCGCGTCCGTCCCCGGCACCCGAAGTCCGAAGCGCGTCGAGGAGAACGCCGGCGCCGCCGACACCGCCCGGCAGCGCATGGCACCGGGTGACCGCCCGGGGCTCCGGACGAAGCCCCTTACGGACGAAGCCCCTTAGCCGCGGCCGGAGAAGTGGTGGTGATGATGACGCCGGTGCCACATCCGGTACCAGCCGTGGTGCCGGTCCCAAGCACCAGCGCGGTCCCGTTCCCGGTCACGGTCACGGTCACGGTCGCAGTCCGGAACCTGCGCACGGACGCGGTCCCGGCCGCGGTCCCGGTCCCGGTCCCGGCCACGGTCGCAATCCTGGGCACGGGCGCGGTCGCTCCCGACGGCTTCCGGACGATGGCTGCCGGAGTGGCTTGCCCTGGTGGCGCGGCCATGACCGGCTCCGTCGGCGAGGGCCGGCACGGCAGCCGCTCCGACGAGGGCGCCCGAGGCCACACACGTGGCGATCAGGCGGACCGCGGTACGAGAAACAGACATGAAGCTGTCCCCTCACGTTCGTGCGCGCCTGCCCCGGGTGGGGCCGACGCACGATCCGAATTCCCGGCCGGGCGCCGAGGACCGACACTCCGGCCCGACTGGACGGTACGAGATCGCCACCGGGATTCGCGTCACAAAACGCTGATATGTCCCCAACTGCCCCTTATGGGAACCATCCGAGCGGCGTGAGACCGGCGGCTCATGACCCGCCCGGAAGGCCCCCCGCCACGCCTCCCCCGATCGGCACGGCGGCTTCCGTGACGGCACGGGGCCTGCCGTACCGGGGCCCCGAGGCGACAGACCGCCGACACCGTGGCCCGCGCGCACCGCACCCGTAACACCTCTCTGACGCCCGCCACCCCGCCCGGCCTGCGCGACGCCCTCCCGGCACGGCCCTGGGCCGGCTCGTGACGCTCACGGCGCCGGACGCGCGGCGGGGACCGGCGACAGCCGGTAGGCGTCTCCGTGGGTGATCACGCGGCCGCCGGTGGGGGGCGGGAAGTGGGTGCCCAGCACAAGCGTGTCCGTGTCGGCGAGGGAGCCGAGCAACGAGCGACGCGTGGCCTCGGACCGCTCGGGGTCGATGTCCACGCAGCTGCCGATGGAGGGGTGCGCGAACTGGACGGGGTGGTGGATGCAGTCTCCGGTGATGAGCGCCCTTTCGCCGCCGCTGCTGATCTGCAGGGCCACATGGCCAGGGGTGTGGCCGGGCGTGGGGAGCAGGCGCACCCCGGGGGCGACCGGCGTGCCGCCGGCCGGGACATCGGCGAGGTCGAGCAGCCCCGCCTCCTCGACCGGGATCACGGAGTCGCGGAACATCTGCCGGCGTGGCTCGTCCATGGCGTGGCCCGCCCAGAACTCCCGCTCGGTGCGGGAGGTGAGGTAACGGGCGTTGGGGAAGGTGGGGACCCATGTGCCGTTGACCTCACGCGTGTTCCAGCCGACGTGGTCGGTGTGCAGATGGGTGAGGATCACGAGGTCGACCGAGTCCGGGGGGAATCCGGCGGCGGTGAGGCGGTCGAGGTAGTCGGTCCGCAGGCGGTGCCAGGCGGGGTTCGCCCGCGTCTTGCCGTTGCCGATGCCGGTGTCGACGAGGACACGCAGTCCACCGGCCGAGAGGGCGAAGCTGTGGCTGTCGATACGCAGGGAACCCCGGGCGTCGGCGAAGTCGGGGCGGAGCCATTCCTGCCCGTCGACCACGTCCGCGGTGGCGTCGGGAAGCAGCCACGCTCCGGTCTGCGGGGGCAGGGCGACTTCGTCGATGCGGTGGACCGTGATGTCCCCGACGGTCCAGGACGGGGTCAGGGCGGCCGGTGATGTCCTCATGCTCTGTCGCTTCCCTTGATCTGTGTCTGCCGGAGCATCAGCACTAAACGCAACTGGTTTGCTTTTGAGTACCATAGACACCATGGTCCGACTAACGCAAACATTCAGCTTTTACGAGGGGTCCTGCTCTGAGGTGAGGCCATGAGCCGCAGACAGATGGCGCGCCCCGGCGGACGCAGCGCCCGCGTCCAGGCGTCGGTCCACACCGCCGTGCGCGAACTGGAGGCGGAGGTGGGCCGGGACGCCCTGACGGTACCGCTCGTCGCCCAGCGCGCGGGGGTCACCCCGTCGACGATCTACCGGCGCTGGGGCGACCTGCGGGAGCTGCTGTCCGACGTCGCGGTCGAGCGGCTGCGCCCCGACGCGGCTCCCCAGGACCGCGGTTCCCTCTCGGCCGACCTGATGGCATGGGCCGAGCAGTTCGTCGACGAGATGGCGTCTCCCCCGGGCCGCGCCTACATCCGTGACGCCCTGCTCGGCGACCCGGACGGCAGCAACGCCGGCCAGTGCTCGGATTACGCGGCCGAGCAGATCGACGTCCTCCTCGCCCGGGCGGCGGCCCGCGGGGAGAACGCGCCCGACGTCGAGACGGTGATCGACCGCGTCGTCGCCCCGGTGATGTACCGCGTTCTCTTCCGGCCGGCCGGGCTCGACGCCGCGTACGCCCGCCGGCTCGTGGCAGAGGTCCTCGGCGCTGTGGGCCGGTGATGCTCCCCCGACGACCGCGACCGCCGCGTAAGGGCGGCCGGGGACACGGCGGTCCTCGTCCGGCGGGGCGCCGGGAACCCGTCACTGCCCGGCAGGGGCATCGCCGGCACCCTTCCGTATGACGACGAACCCCGCGTCGGCCGGTCGCACCCTGGCGTCCCTTCCTGCGGTCCGCGAGCACCTGAGTACACCGGATCCGGTCACGTCGACGCACGGGAGGCGGCCCCGGCGGGCACGATGGGGCGCGCAACGGGTCCGAACGGCTCAACGCGCCCGGGCCCCGCTCGGTTCCACGACGCCGATCGGTCCGGCCGAAGGACGCGGGTCCCCGCCGGTGGACACGGCGGGCCGCTGGGGGCGGGAGCCGCCGTCGTGCCCCGCCCCCGGCGGGCCCGCGCGGGGCCGGTCTGCTCCCCGCGCGGGCACGTGGCTCACGCGTCGTTGATCGGGCCGGTGCCGAGGCGAACGTTGTCGATCGCCCAGAACCAGTTGTTCCCCGCGTTGTGGAGCCGGAAGTTCACCTTGACCGAGGTGGCTTTGGACGGGACCGCGAAGGAAAGGTCGACCAGGTGGTTCTGCTGGTCCTGGCCGCCGTTGGTGTTTCCTGAGGTCGCACTGGAGTAGTGCAGCACGCGGGTCGCCTGGCCGGAGTCGAACTCGACCGTGACCTCGGCCTCCTGCGGGCTCTCCTGACGGTAGTGGGAGTCGAAGCCCAGGTGGAGGGTCGAGGTGCCCGGCGGGATGGCGACCGTGGGAGTGGTCAGCGTCGAGTCGAACCGTCCGCGGCTCGCCGGGTTGCCGGTGTCGTCCCAGTCATCGGGGTCGGCCACCGCGACGATCCCGAGGCTCCGGCCGAAGCCCGGCCGGTCCTGCCCTGCCGGGAACCAGAACTGCTTGGAGAGGAAGGACCAGCCCTGCAGTTCCCTGGTGCCCTGCGGCATCGTCGACGCGTTGGTGACCGTCCAGCCCTCGGGCGCGGTCCGAGTCCAGCCCGCCAGGCCGGGACGGCTGAGGTCGACGGCCGGCGCCAGGGACGGGGCGACGGACTCGAAGTCCTCGGCGAGCAGATAACCGGTCATGACGGGGCCCACCTCGGCGGTCAGGGACGCCGTCTGCTCCTTGGTCCGCCCGCCCAGGCTCGCGGTGACGGTGGCCTTGACCGTGGCGGACGTACGGGCGGCCGACCCGGGCGCGACGACATCCCACGTGAGCGCGGCGGACGAGCGGGCCGGCACCGTGGCCGGCGCAGGGGCCGACGGGGTGGCGGTCCAGCCGTCCGGCAGGGTGAGCGTGCCCGCCAGGCCGGTGAGCGGGGCGCTGCCGGCGTTGGTGACGGTCGCGGTCACGGTGAGCGGTTTGCCCGGGGAGAGCACCGTGCCGTCGGTCTTCGGCGAGGCCGACGGACCGGTCAGGGCCATGCTCATCGCGGCGGCGACCTTGGTCCGCACGCGCGCGTCGGCGATCTTCAGCAGACCGTCGCCGTCGGCGTGCGCAGCCACGATCAGGCTCCCGACGGTGGCGTCGGCGGCCGGTGTGACCGTGAAGCGGACATCGGCGGATTTCCCGGCGGCCAGTGACCGCGGCGCGGACCCGGACCGCTCGACCGTCCAGCCGGAGGGGGTGAGCAGGGTGGCCGT
Organism: Streptomyces caeni; assembly: GCF_042678285.1. Lineage (NCBI taxonomy): Bacteria > Bacillati > Actinomycetota > Actinomycetes > Kitasatosporales > Streptomycetaceae > Streptomyces > Streptomyces caeni. The sequence continues at coordinate 36,000 of NZ_JBHUDX010000030.1, read as the reverse complement.
GAGGCGAGCCAGCTCGGTCGCGCTCCGGTTCGTCAGGGTGACGACGACCTCGGCCGGGCTGCCCTGGGCGAGCGGGGTGTCCAGGGGCGGCAGCGGCTCGGGCAGGGTGATCGAAGCGGCCAGTGCCGGGAGCACGCCGGTGGCCGGGTCGGTGACACCCCGCTTGCCGTCGGCCAGGCGGCCGGTCATACGGCGCAGAAAGCCCGGGTCGCGCTTGTCGACCACGACGATGTCGTACCAGCCGTGGCGGGAGAGGCGGACCGGCACGATCCGCTTCTGTCCGGGCGCAAGGGTGACGGTCCGTACGTGGTCGCCGGCGTCGCGCGGGTAGACCGACTCGCCGACGAGGAGCGTCCGGGTCGTCGAGGAGGGATTGACGCAGTGGACCATGACCTGGCCCGGTCCGGCCTGCTCGACCAGGTACGCCTCGGCGCCCTCGCCGGCGCCGCGCAGTTCCCACGTCGACCAGCCGGGGCCGCGCACCTGGAGGTCGTAGCCGTCGGACCCGGGGGCGACCGTGTCCACGGTGCTTCCGCCCGCGGCGACCGTCCAGGTCCGCGGCTCGCCGCCGTCGCCGGGGTACGCGGTGACCGTGGCGGCCGCGGTGCCGGTGTTGCCGAGCCGCAGCCGGACCCGGCCGTCGGTGACGTCGGCACGCAGCGACAGGCGGTACGGCAAGGGACGGGTGGGGCGGGTGCCCGCCTCCTGCACCGGGAGCGCCTGCTCCTTCGGCGGAACGGGGTTCCATCGGCCGACCGGCGCCGGTACCGGGCCGGGCTGCTCCACCTCGGGCTGCAGGTGGGTGCGGTGGAAGTCGAAGACGGAGGTGAGGTCGCCGAAGACGCTGCGGCGCCAGTCGCTGATGTTGGGCTCCCGGACCCCGGTCAACTGCTCCAGGAAGCGGATCACGGAGGTGTGGTCGAACGCCTCGGAGGAGACGAAGCCGCCCACCGTCCACGGCGAGACGACCGTCATCGGCACGCGCGGGCCGGGGCCGACCGGGCGGCCGTTGAACCAGTCGTCGCCGTTGCCGGAGTCGGGCTTGGGCGCGACCGGGGCGGGCACGTGGTCGAAGTAGCCGTCGTTCTCGTCGAAGTTGATGAACAGCACCGTCTTCGACCAGGTCTCGGGGTCGCTCGCGAGGGCGTCGAGCAGATCGTAGACGAGGTTGGCGCTGCCGACCGGGGTGGAGGAACCGGGGTGCTCGGAGAGCGCCGCCGTGGGTACCACCCAACTCACCCTGGGCAGGGTGCCGTTCTTGATGTCCGCCGTCAGCCGGGAGATCAGGGTGTCCGGCTCGGAGCGGTAGGCGCCGCGCAGGAAGAGCCGGCGCTCGGCCTCGGTCAGAAGGTCCACGCCCTGCTGGAACTGGGCGAGGGCCTCCTGCCGCTGCGCGGAGGTCTTGCCCCAGAGGCTGTCGTAGAACTGCTCGGTGGTGGAGTACTGTCCGCTGACCTTGGAAAGGATCTTCCGGCCGATCTGCTTCCACGGCCGGAAGTACTCGACCGCGTTGTCGGTGAAGTTGTCCCACTCCTGGTAGATCTGCCACGGGACCCCGGCCGCCTCCAGTCGCTCGGGGTAGGTGGTCCAGTCGTATCCGGCGTGGGTGTAGGAGTAGGCGGCATTGGTGACGGCTCTGTTCACGCCGTCCGGCTCGAAGCCCGTTGTGCCGGTCCACAGGTAGTTGCGGTTGGGGTTGGTGGAGCCGTACACGGAGCAGAAGTAGGAGTCACAGATGGTGAAGCGGTCGGCCAGTTCGTACTGCAGGGGTATGTCCCGCCGGTCGTAGAAGGCCATGGTGCTCTGCCCCTTGGCGGCGATCCAGTCGTCCCACCAGCCCTTCGCCCATGCCTGGGTGCCGTCCGGGAAGCCGTGCGGGAGCGAGCCCAGGTACTGGATGTCGCTCTCCGGGCGGCCGGCGTCGACCGCCGCCCGGCGTGCCGAGAAGGGAAGGACGTCGCCGCCTGCCCTCGGCTGCTTGAAGACGTCGGCGCCGCCGGGCAGGCGCAGGGGGGTGCGGTCACCGAAGCCGCGCACGCCCTTGAGGGTGCCGAAGTAGTTGTCGAAGGAACGATTCTCTTGCATCAGCACGATGACGTGCTCGATCGCGTTCATGCCGCCGCGCGGCATCGGCGCGGCCATGGCTCTGAGGAGCGAGGGGGGCAGGAGGGACAGCGCGGTGCCACCGGCGAGAGCACCGAGGATCCCGCGGCGGGAGATGTCGGACATGGTGCGGAGGCTATGGCCCCGGCACAGCGGTCAAGAACCCTCTGCGACAGAGCTTCGCTCACTGTTCATACGGAGGCATCCGGCGTTCGCACTGGTCACACGGCCGGGTTGGGCAGACGGCGGGCAGGACGACGGCAACGCGGCCGAGCAGGCGCGGCACCCCGCGCGCCCATGGGGGCGCCGGGGCCGCCGTGAGATCGTCGAACGCCGCGCCGCCTGCGCCCGCAGGCCCGGCCAGGCCGTCGACGCCTCACCGGCCCTGCGGCTCCCGGCTCCGGTCCCGCTCGACGTCGTCTCTTCCCCCCTGCCCGCACGTCGATTCAGACGGATTCGCGGAGGGCGATCAGGGGACGCGGGCGACGGCGGTGTAGATGCCGCTCCCTTCGGACGGTGGCGCGGGAGGGCTCTTGAACCACTCCGTCGCCGTCACCAGCCCGGGATCGACGAGTTCCAGGCCGTCGAAGAAGCGCGCGACTCCCGGGCGGGTGCGGAAGCCGAGCCGGATGCCGCCCTTGGCGTACTCGGCGGTGACCTGCTCCGCGAGTTCCGGGTAGAGGTCGGACGCGGCGTGCGACAGGACGAGGTGACTGCCCGACGGCAGCGCGGCGAGGAGGGAGCGCACGATCCCGTAGGCATCCTCGTCGTCAGGGATGAAGTGCATGAGCGCGATCAGCGACAGTGCGATGGGACGTTCGAAGTCGAGCATTCGCCGGGCATGCTCGATGATCTCTCCCGGCCGGCGCGCGTCGGCCTGGATGTAGTCGGTGGCCCCCTCGGGGTGGCTGACCAGCAACGCCTCCGCGTGCCGCAGCACGATCGGATCGTTGTCCGTGTACACAACCTTCGCGGTCGGCAGGATGCCCTGGACGACCTGGTGGAGGTTGGGTTCGGTGGGGATGCCGGTACCGATGTCGAGGAACTGGTCGATGCCCTGCGTGGCGAGCCAGGCGGCTGCCCGGTGCATGAACTCACGGTTCTGACGAGCGGCGTCATGCGCCTCGGGGGGCAGCTTCTCGCCCACGGCCTCGTCGATGGGGTAGTTGTCCTTGCCGCCCAGCAGCCAGTCGTACACCCGCGCGGGATGCGCCTTGCTGGTGTCGATGTGCAGAGGGTCGGGTGTGTCGGTCGTCATGACGGACTCCCGTCGCGCGAGTGGTCAAACGGTACGGTCGATCACCGCAGTCTCGCACACCATGTCCCTTGCCGAGACACGGAATTGACGGGCCCCGCCACCGGGGCCGCGCTCAGCCCGTCAGTCCGGCGGCCACCGTCGCGCCCAGCTCCCAGCACGCCTCGGTGTCGGCCTTCCCCGGCTCACCGGTCGCGGTGACCGCCTCGGCCACGCGGCGCCAGCCGAGCCCGGTCGTGATCGACTCGATACCCCGCACCGCCCCCGTCACACCACTGCCGCCGTGCACCCAGAAGCCGAAGGGCCGGCCGCGCGTCTCGTCAAGGCAGGGGTAGTAGATCTGGTCGAAGAAGTGCTTGAGGGCTCCGGACATGTAGCCGAGATTCGCTGGAGTGCCGAGCAGATACCCGTCGGCGGACAGCACGTCGGACGCCGTGGCGGACAGTGCCGCCCGCCGTACGATCCGTACTCCCTCGATCTCCGGCGTCCCCGCGCCGGAGAGCACGGCTTCGAACAGCGCCTGGCAGTTGGGCGACGGGGTGTGATGCACGATCAGCAAGGTGGCCATGGCCCGAAACCCTGCCGGGAAGCCCGGTGCGGCCGCAACCGGCGGCGCGGCCGGGGGCCGTCACCCTGTGGCCCCCGTTGCTCGTCCCGGCGGTCGAGCAGGACGCCGCGCGCTCGCCGGAGGGCACTCGACCGGTCACTCGGAACGCCGGTCCGCCTCGACGAGCCGGGCGAGGTTCGCCAGCGCCATGCGCGTGCCCGTCTCGTTGTCGGCGGCGGGCACGGCGTCGGGAACGCCTTCGTGCACCACGAGCACATCGGTGCCGCCGTCCGCGTCGCTCAGCGTGGTGGTCATCGTCATCATGCCTCGAAGCGCGGGGTCCGCGGTCTCGAACTCGAGCGCCTCGACCACCCGTTCGTCCGGCACGAGCGTCACGAAGTGGCCGTGGTACGTGTCGGTGCGGGAGGCCGTCTTTCCGGTGCCGGCCGGCGCGTCGTAGGTGAGCGAGACGCGGAACCTGCCGCCCTCGCGTGCATCGAAGTCGTGCACGTGACATGTCATGCCCGCCGGCACCCGCCATGCCGCGATCGCGTCCGCGTCCACCAGAGCCCGGTAGACGGCTGCACGTGAGGCGTTCACGTGCCGGGAGACCTGGGTCGAGTACATGGGGGCACCGTAGCCTCCCGGTTCCCCGCGCGGCTCACGTTCACCGCTCTTGCCGGCTCGGGTCATGGCCTGGGAGACGGACGACCGCGGTCCCTCCCTCCAGGTCCACCGTCGTCCGGTTCGGCGGCGCCCCGTCTTCCTCGTCGTCCCGCATCACCAGGGCCGACTGCCGCTCCTTGAGTTCGTTCTGCTTCCCCGGCGAAAAGCTCGCGTGGAGCTGCTCGAACCCGGTGGCCGATATCTGGCCCTGCCGGACACTGTTCCGCCAGGGGAGCAGTCCGGCCCGCCCGGCACGGAGGAGCAACTGATCGGTGAAGGCCACGGCGGTCAGCAGGACGACCAGGCCGGGCAGGGTCATGAAGACGGCGAATCCCATGCCCCCATTATCCGGACCGGTGGACGTCGCCCGCCGCCGCGGTGGCGGCCCCGGCTCTTCTCCGGGGACCGCCACCGCGGTGGGCTGTCCGCCCGCCATCGGGCGGGCCGGCCGAACGGCAGGCCGACCGGCCGGTCAGTAGGGGCCGTTGACGTTGTCGATCGAGCCGTAGCGGTGGTACGCGTAGTTGCAGGCGGCGGTGATGTTGGCGACCGGGTCGTAGATGTCCCACGAGGTGCCCGGCACGTGGTACGTGTCGAACGTCGGCTGGATCACCTGCAGCAGGCCCTTGGAGGGGTGTCCGGCGGCGGCGTTGGAGTCCCAGAGGTTGATGGCCTTCGGGTTGCCCGAGGACTCCCGCATTATGTTGCGGTAGATGCCGTTGTAGCTGCCCGGGATGCCGTTCTTCGCCATGACCGCCAGCGACTGCTTGATCCAGCCGTCCAGGTTGTTGGCGTAGGTCTGGGTCTGGGTCTGGGTCTGGGCTTCGCCGGCGGAGGAGGACCCGCCGGGCAGGGTCAGGACCTGACCGGGCCGGATGATGTACGGGCTGGAGATCTTGTTGGCCGCGGCGATGGCCTGCCAGCCGCCCGGTACCTTCCGGGAGCGGGCGATCCCGAACAGGGTGTCGCCGGACTTGACGGTATAGGTGGCCGTACCCGTGGCCTGCGCCGCGGTTCTCGCGACGGCCGGGGTGCCACTGGCCGCCTGGGCCGTCCCGGGCATGGCCGTACAGGCCAGGGCGAACGCGCCGGCGACGACGGCACCCCCCACGGAGAACCGGCGTGCCCGGGCCGAGTGGTTGAAGGCGGGAATACGCATGGTGCGGACCTCGTTCCAAAATTGCATGTCCGCAGTTGCCGGTTCCCCTTCGACAATCGACCCCGCGTTTCATTTAGCGGCGCGCTGCGGCGGGGACATTGTTAGCCGCGAGGAAATTACTCGACAATTACCCTTTTTACTAAGCTCGTTAGTGGAGCCGGACCGCCGTACACAACCGGACTCCCAGAAATGGGCGAGTTAAGGCGGCAAAAAGCACTAAGCGGCCTCGTAAGTGAGTTACATCACGCCCCTGCCATTGATCTATACATCCGCCACGAGATGACAATGGCACTTTATAACAGACCTTAAGCAGTGATAGACCACTAAATTCCCTAATTAACCAAACAGCCATTTAGCCTCATCTTCGGATCTAATGGAGTAAATCAGACACGACCTCGACGGCTCCCGGAAGGGAAGAGGCCGCGGTGATGCATCCCCGGCACCGGCAGTGCCGCCGTCCGGCCGGTCCGTGAGAGTGAAGTGGCCGCCGCGTCCGATGAATTCACGCTCACCCTCGGACGCCTGTTTAAGGCCGCACCGCCCAAGGGTGCGCCCGTTCTCGCGAGTTCGCCCGGCAGAGCGATTACCGACGACAAGGCACAATGCAACTCCCCCACCGCCCGCCCGTTGCCGGGTGACGAATTCATCGCGGTCTCCGGCACGGTCGGCCGAGCCGGCCCATGAAGACGGCGACGGTGCCGCGGGCCTCATGCCAGGACCCGCGGCACCGTGTGAGGACGGACGCTCAGGCCGTGTGGAGGGTGAGTCCGTAGCGGTTGAGGATCTCATTGACCGGCTGGTACCAGGTCTCGCCGCCGGAACTGCAGTTGCCCCAGCCTCCGGAGGTGACCCCCTGGGCCTGGTCGCCGCTGATGAACGAGCCGCCGGAGTCGCCGGGTTCCGCGCAGACGTTCGTCCTGGTCATCTCGCGCACCGCGCCCTGGCTGTAGTTGACGGTCTCGTTCTTGGCGAGAACCGTGCCGCAGTGCCAGTGGGACGTCGAACCGGAGCGGCAGATCGAGGCGCCGATGGGGGCTTCGGCCGAACCGCGCACCAACCGGTCGGAAACGGTGCCCCAGCCGAGCACCACGGGAACCGTCCACCAGCCGCTGCCGACGTCGACCCACGCGTAGTCGTTGCCCGGGAAGGACGAGCCCTGGAAGGCACCGATGTAGGACCCGTCCCAGCCGTTGACGCCCATACCCGGCTGCCCGCAGTGGCCGGCCGTGACGAAGCCGCCGTAGACGGAGAAGCCGATGGAACAGCGCACGTTGCCGGTGTAGTACGGATCTCCGCCCACCGTTCCGGCGGCCAGGGTGCGGGGACCCTGGCGCGTCTCCCGCACGGTCACCGGGCCGGCTCTGCGGGCGCGGGCCACGAAGGCGGTGACATCGTTGTCGCTCTTGTGCGCGGACACCACGGTGATGACGACCGCACCCGCCTTGGGGTCGACGTGCCATCCGCCGACGCCGGCCGGGGCCTTCAGCGCGTCGATCTTCTTCATCGTGGCGTCGAGTTGCCGCTCGCTGTGGGCGGTGGGTACGACCCGGGCACCCGTCGCCTCGACGGCCGCCGTGCGGGATGCGTCGGCGAGGGCGACCACGAGTCTGCCGCTCTTCGCCTCGAACCACGAACCGCCGTAGGCGGCACCGGCGGCCCGGCGCGCCCGGCGCTCGACCCTGCGGGCCGCCGTCTCGGCCGCGAGTCTCGTGACGGCCTGCCCCTTCGTCAGGTGCAGGTCCCGTTGCAGGGCGGCGATCAGGGCCGGGGATGCCGCGGCGTCGGGCGTCGCGGCGGTCACGGCGGTGGCGCCAGCCGTGGCGGTGTCGGGTGCGGAGGTGGCGGCCGAGGCCTGGGGCAGGCCGGCGACCGCACCCAGGAGCAGGGCAGCGGACAGGCCGGCGCACAGCACCGTCATGCGTCTCATGTGGGGGTTTGCCTTTCGTCGTTCCGGTCACGGCGGATGGAGCGGAAGGGCGTGATGAGAGCGCTCTCAGTCGGGTACGGGGTCGAGGGTAGCCACCTCTGGGCAATCAGGTCCATGCCAGGTGCGTCTTTGGTACGTGCCAACTCCACGGTTTGGTAAGGACGTTGCCAGCGGTGAGGTGTGAAGGGTGCGCCGGGACCCCGATGGGGCCCCGGCGGTTCACAGCACTTTCGTCACAAAGCGCTGGGAGATCGCGAGGGCGGCCGCCATGATGCTCAGCTGCGGATTCACCTCGGGACAGCTGGGCAGCACCGAGCCGTCGGCGATCAGCACGCCCTGCACACCACGCAGGTGCCCGTCCGGGTCCGCCGGTGCCCTTTCCGGATCTCCGCCCGCGGCCGCCGTGCCCGTGGGATGGAAGGCGGACACATGGAGGCGGCTCGCGGTCATCGGCTCGAGCAGGGCTTCCAGTTCGGCCGGAGTGCGGGCGCGCGGGGCCTGGGGGACGCCGGTCAGCACCTCCTCGGCTCCCGCGGCGAACAGCAGGCGGCCCATGGCCCGCTGGGCGTCCAGCAGACGACGGGCGTCGCGCTGCGCCAGGTCGTAGCGGAGCACGGTGCGCTCCCGGCCCATGACGCGTCCCGAGGGCAGGTCCGCGATCATGGCGCCGAGTGTCGCCAGCCGGTCGGTCTCCTCCAGTTCGCGGCGCAGTTCACGGCCGACGCCCGGCAGGACGAACGAACTCATGCCCGGGGGCGCCGCGGTGGCCTCGATCAGGATGCCGTCGGCGCGCAGATGCTCCACCCCTACGCTCTGCAGGACGCCTTTCCAGCCGGTGACGGGCCGGTCGAAGCGGCCCGCGACGCTGATGGCCGGGTGCACGCTGAGGTTGCGGCCGAGCCGCGGGTGTCCCCCGAGGCCGGAGCGGCGCAGCAGCGGCGGGCTCTCAAGGGCTCCGGCGGCGACCACGACCAGCGGGCTGAGGATCTCCAGTTCGCTGCCGTCGGGGCGGCGGACCAGCACCCCGGCGGCCCGGGGACCGCCCGGCCGGTCGGGGTCGGTGAGGATGCGCCGCACCCGGGCACCGGTCACGATGCGCGCGCCGACCGCGCAGGCCTGCGGAAGGACGGACAGCTGCACGCTCTGCTTGGCGCCGGTGGGGCAGCCGACGATGCACTGGCAGGAGCCCTTGCAGCCCGAGGCGTTGCGCAGCAGGGGTGCCGCGGCCCAGCCCAGTTCCTCCGCTCCGGCCAGGGTGAGCAGCCCGTTGTTGCCCAGGACGTCCAACGGCTGCCGCCCCACATTCAGGGTGAGTTCGACCTCCTCGAGATGGGCGTCTAAGCCGTCGGCGGCCGCGAACCCGTAGCGGTCCCGCCAGCGGGTGAGGACGTGGTCGGGGGTGCGGTAGCAAGTCCCGGAGTTGACGACGGTGGTGCCGCCGACCGCACGGCCCACGGGCAGGACGAGCGGCGGGTTGCCGACAGCGATCGTCGCGCCCGCGTCCCGGTAGAGGTCGGTGAAGCGGTCCAGCGGGGTCCGCCGGCCGAACGACGCGGTGGTGTGGTGCTCCCCCTCCTCCAGGACGACGACGCGCATACCCACGCGTGCGAGCGTCCTGGCGGCCATGGCGCCCCCGGCCCCCGATCCGACGACGACGGCATCGGCGGTGGAACGCGTGGGCCAGTCCCCGGAAGGCGTGCAGTCGAGCGGCGGATCGTCGGGGGCCGGCGGCGCGGAGCCGGGGTCCCGGTGCAGTGTCCGTTCGGTGGCGGCCGCCAGCAGCAGGGGCACCTTGACCGCGTCCAGGAGGGGCAGCAGGGCGCGGCGGGAGCGGAGCGAGGTCACGACGTTCTCGCGTTCCGCCGGGGTGAGGGCGGACAGCCGCTTGCCGGTGCGGGCCACGGCGTAGGCGTCCATCATCGTGGCCGCGCCGCGCACCGCCGTCCGAGCCGGGGCCGGCATGGCGTCGAGTACCGTTTCCAGCCGTCGCGGCACGGCCCGGGCCCAGTCGGCGGTGCCGTCGTCCGCGAGCAGCGCGGCGGTGAATCCCGCCAGGGCGGCGGTGGTCCGGGTGCTCATCGGTCACCGACTTCCGCGTGGGCGGTGCCCGACAGCCGCCATGCGGCCTCCTGCCGCCAAGTGCCCCACCAGCGTTCCAGCCGGATCTCCGCGTCGGCCGCCTCGCTGTTGCGGCAGACCGCGGGAGAACCGTCGGGGTCGGTGTAGTCGAGAGTCAGCGTCCTGTCCTGCGGCTGGGTCACGGTCACCCGGATGCGGCGCAGTCCGGCACGGCCCCGCACCCGCCACTCGGGCAGGCCGATGTCCGCGCGGAACCGGCCGATTCCGGCCCAGCCCACGGCGGGGCGTTCCGCACGGCGGGGCCAGGTGCGGCCGTTTCGGCGCAGGCGCAGGAAGACGAGGGGCGGCAGCCGGTCGAGTCCGCGGCGCATGGACACGGCGGCGACGATCTCCAGGATGTCGCCGCCGCCCAGGTCGGCGTGGAGCCAGGACCAACGGCGGGCGTTGCCGTGGCCGTAGATGCGGGCGCTCGCGCCGGGGGCGCCGTCGAGCAGCAGTTCACCGGCGCCGTACCGGACGGTCCCGCTGTAGCGGGCCCGGGCGGCGGGCAGCATGTGGGAGGCCGGCAGCACGGGACGTCGCCAGGACCAGCGGGGGAAGGTGTGCAGGGGCCGGCCCTCGGGCTTCTCGGTGAGCTTCCAGGTGAACGGCCCCGCGGAGCCCTCCAGCCGGCCGGGCACCGCGGAGCCGGCCTCGGTGGTGAACCCTTCCGGATGCCCCTTCCATGGGAGGGGGCCGAACCGTGCGTGCTCGACGGGGCCGTCCTTGGGGAAGACGGCCGCCCAGCCGTGGGCGTAGGCGTCGGAGCCGTCGGTGGGCGCGACGATTTCGTGGTGCAGCCAGACCCCACTGCCGGTCGCCGGATCGGTCAGGGTCGTGTACCAGACCTCGGTCCGTCCCGGTTTGCCGTCCCAGCGCGGCGCCAGGTGCTCGTCCGCTGCGGGCGGGGCCGCACGGGGGAACCGGAAGCTGGCGAGGAACGGCAGCAGGCCGGTGGCGAGGGGGAAGCGCAGCGTGCCGTCACCGACGTGCTCACCGTTCTCGCACAGGACGTACGGCAGTACCGTCATCGATGTGAGCGGGCGCTTGGGCGACACCGACTTCCAGCCGTCCAGTGTGAGGCTCCGGCCCTCCATGGCGAAGGTGATCCGGTAGCGGATCCGGCGGCGGGCGAGGGGCGAGATCTCCAACTCGCCCACGGCGTCGGGGTCGTCGGCCCGCCCCGCTATCCGTACCCGTCCGGTCAGCCGCGCCTGCGTGGTGCGATGGGGCAGCATCACACCCTCGGCCTCGGCCCGGAGGTCGAGCCGCAGCGGGCGGTCGCGGTCCTCGTCGGCCAGGCGCACACTGCCCAGCATCGTTTCCCTGAACGCCGTTCCTCGCGGGGTCACCGGGCACCGTCCCGGCGTCCCTCGGGGCGTGCCAGCCCTTCGAGCATGATGCGTTCCGTCGTCGACAGGTAGTCGCCCGCGGCGGCACGCGCCGCTTCCGCGTCGCGGGCGGCCACGGCCTCGACGACCGGCTCCAGCCGGTCGTGAGCGGTCCTGGGATCCTGGAAGGGCCCGACCAGTGCCGCGCGCACCGGCAGGTACGCGTTGAACAGGGTGTTGGTCAGCAGGACGTACACCCGGTTGCCCGTTGCGCGGGCCAGTGCCCGGTGCACCTCGGCGTCCGCCAGTTGCACGGGGTCGCCGCCGTCCGCGTTCCCGACGGCCGCCAGCAGGGAACGCAGTTCGGCGACCTGGGCCGCCGTGGCACGGGCCGCGGCGCGTTCCGCGATCAGCGCACCGATGCTGCGGCGCACTTCGAAGATCTCACCGATCCAGTCGGGGCTGTGGCGCACGAGCATCGGCAGGAGATCGGCCCCGCCCAGACGCAGGAAATCGCGCACACGGGTACCGACTCCGTGCCGCGTCTCCAGCAGCCCTGCGTGCACCAGCCGGCCGAAGGCGTGCTTCAGTGTGGTGCGGGTGACTCCGAACCCGTTGGCGAGTTCGCGTTCGGGAGGCAGATAGCTCCCGGCCGGATGGCGCCCGGTGAGGATGTCCTCACGCAGCCGTTCCTCCAGGACGTCGACGATCGTCTCGCGTGGCAGTGCTTCCACCCGGGCCCCCAACGGATCAGTGGTTCAGTGGCTGAGCCACTGAACCACTGAAGCGATGTGGCGTCAATGAGCAGGGCTCGGTCCGTGCGGAGCCGTGGTGCCGGGCACGGCGGCCGACCCGTGCCCGCGGCGCGGCCTCAGGCCCCGCCCGGGCCGCGCAACCGCTCCAGGAGGACGGCCGCACTCTCCAGCAGCATGTCGAGCGCTGCCGGATAGGCGCTGGTCACCATGCGGGTGGCCAGGAGCGGCGCCGCCTCGGCGATGCGCGGGTGGGTCGAGGCGGGCAGGCGGGCGTACGTCGAGCGCCACATGTCCTCGTCGGCGAGCAGCGCGGCACGGGGCAGCGCCAGGGAGGCGGCGTCGAGGGCGGCGAAGGCGAGCGTCTGGTCGATGAAGGCGTGGTAGATCCGTACGGTGTCGGGCAGCGGGAACCCGGCCCCGCGCAGTACCTCCAGCACCGTCTCGTCCGCCGCCAGTTCGTTCGCCCGGCCGGTGACGCGGCCTGCGGTCAGCTGGGCCGCCTGGGGATGAGCCACGTAGGCGGCATGGATGCGCAGGCCGATGGCGCGCAGGTCGGCCTGCCACCGCCCCGTCGGCTCCCAGCCGCGCAGGGCCTGCCCGACGAGGGCGTCACCGATGGCCAGGGTGAGGTCGTCCATGCCGCGGAAGTAGCGGTAGAGGGTGCTCGGATCGCAGTCGAGCGCCATGCCCAGGCGCCGTGCGGTGAGTCCGGTGCTGCCGTGTTCCCGCAGCATCCGCAGCGCGGCCTGGACGATCAGGGTCTCGGACAGCACGGTGCCACCCTTGGTGGGGCGGCGCCGTCGCCGCTTCTCCTCGGGTACCACCTGTTTCGGCACGACGATCTCCTCGCCCTCGCCCGGACCGTCCAGTCCGGCTGGGCCCGGTCCGGTCCGGCCCTCACCCTTACGCCAACGCCATTGACCTTACACAAGCAGCGGGCGTTGTATCTGCGACCGAGGGCGCGCCTCGTTTTCCCAGGGCCGAAACGGCCTAGAGACACAGAGAACGACAGGAGTTCTTGCCATGCGCGTACTGCTCGTGGGAGCCGGCGGTGTGGGCACCGCGATCACCCGGATCGCCGCCCGGCGTGCCTTCTTCGACACGATGGTGGTGGCCGACTACGACCCGGCCCGGGCCGAGGCCGCGGTCACGGCCCTCGGCGACGACGGCCGTTTCGTCGCGGACACCGTGGACGCGGGCGACGAGGCGGCGGTGGCCGCCCTGCTGGCACGGCACCGTTGCGACGTGCTGCTCAACGCGACGGACCCGAGGTTCGTCATGCCGCTGTTCCGGGCGGCGCGCACGGCCGGCGCCACCTACCTCGACATGGCGATGTCGCTGTCCCGGCCGCACCCGCACCGCCCGTACGAGGAGTGCGGGGTCAAGCTGGGCGACGAGCAGTTCACGCAAGCGGCCGACTGGGAGAAGTCGGGCACGCTGGCGCTCGTCGGCATGGGCGTGGAGCCGGGGCTGTCGGACGTGTTCGCCCGGTACGCGGCCGACGAACTCTTCGACGACATCGAGGAGATCGGCATCCGCGACGGCGCCGACCTGACCGTGGACGGCTATGACTTCGCACCGTCCTTCAGCATCTGGACCACCATCGAAGAGTGTCTGAACCCGCCCGTCGTCTACGAGGCCGGGCGCGGCTGGTTCACCACGGCGCCGTTCAGCGAGCCCGAGGTGTTCGACTTCCCCGAGGGCATCGGCGAGGTCGAGTGCGTGAACGTGGAGCACGAGGAGGTGCTGCTGGTCCCACGATGGATCGACGCCCGCCGTGTCACCTTCAAGTACGGGCTCGGCCGGGAGTTCGTCGAGACGCTGAAGACACTCCATCTTCTGGGCCTGGACCGGACCGACCCGGTGACCGTACGCAGCGCCGGTGGCCCGGTCGCCGTCTCGCCCCGGGACGTCGTCGCGGCCTGCCTGCCGGATCCCGCGACCCTGGGCGAGCGCATGCGCGGCAAGACGTGTGCGGGCACCTGGGTGCGCGGCAGCAAGGGCGGGGCGCCGCGCGAGGTGTACCTGTACCACGTGGTCGACAACCAGTGGTCCATGGCGGAGTACGGCTGCCAGGCGGTCGTGTGGCAGACCGCCGTCAACCCCGTCGTCGCGCTGGAACTCCTCGCCGCGGGCACCTGGTCCGGCTCCGGCGTCCTCGGCCCGGAGGCATTCCCGGCCCGGCCGTTCCTGGACCTCCTGACGGCGTACGGCTCACCGTGGGGCATGCGCGAGCAGTGACCTCATCCGAGCACCGGGGGCGGGCCGCCTCCTCAGGCGGATTCCGCCGGGAGGAGGCGCGTCACCATGGCGCCGACCGGTGCGTCGAGCCGGTGCGGCGCGAGGAGTTCGGGGACGGTCAGGTCGTCGGCGATCAGCCCCGGCATGGCCGGGCAGGGCAGGACCGCCCCGGTACGGCCGCCGGGCAGGCCGCACCCGAGGTGGAAGTCGATGTCGGCGTCGAGCACGGTTCGCCGCGCGGGTGACGGGCGTCCAGCCGTAGGGCGGACGCCCGCCCCGGTCATGCGATGCCGGCCCCCGCCCCCGGTCTCCTCGCGCCCAGGGCGTGAACGAGGACTTTCCCACCGCCCCGGAGGCGGCCTGGTCAGGGAGCGGGTGTGCGCAGCCCCGCGAGGGCCAGGTCCACGGCGTGGCCGGCCCACCCGGGGGCGCCGCCGCGGCCGGCCATGTAGTCGGCGTAGAACGGGCCCAGCAGCGCCGACACGGCAGCCTCCGGGTCGAAGTCCTGCCGGATCTCCCCTCGGCCCCGGGCCTGTTCGAGCACCTCGCCCAGCAGGGCCCGGCGTGGCAGCACGGTCCGCTCGCGCAGCAGGGCGAGCAGTTCCGGAGTGTGGGCCTCCTCCGCCAGACAGGTTCCGATGAGGGCCATGCCGCGCACACGTTCCACCGTGGACGCGAAGTCCTCCAGGATCGCCACCAGGTCCGCGCGCGTATCGCCGCTCGGGGCCGGGGCGTCGGCCATGCGCATGGCTTCCAGCGCGGCGGTGACCAGGTCTGCCTTCGTCTTCCAGCGCAGATGGATGGTGGACTTGCTGACCTGTGCCGCCGCGGCCACCTGACTCAGGCTCATACGGGTGTAGCCGTGGGACGCGAGCAGTTCCAGCGTCGCACGGAGGATCGCCGCGTCCTTCTCCGCGGACCGCGGCCGTCCTGCACCCCTCCCCTTGTTCCTCTGCTGCATTGTTGCAGGATAAGACCTTTCCCGAACCGGCCGGTTCGGTCCGGGCGAGAGGCCGCAGGTCAGGCGGCGGTGCGGGCTCCCTGGATGTGGAAGTTGAAGTCGGCGTGGCCCAGCGCGCCCCACAGGCGCAGCCAGAGCGGCAGCAGCATCTCGGTGCCGCGCGCCGTGCTGATGCCGCCGAGGTCGATCACGCTCTGCTGGGGCCAGCCGAAGTCGACGAGGCACTCGATGACCAGCTTCTTGGCGTCGGCATCGTCGCCGGAGACGAAGACGTGGTGCTCACCGGGCACCCTGGACGGCTCCACCATGACCCGGGAGTTCATGGTGTTGAGCGCTTTGACGACCTTCACGTCGGGGAAGGCGCGCTGGATCTGCTCGCCGAGGCTGTCGGTGCCGACCGGGTCCAGCGAGGGCGGCATGCCCTGGGAGAAGTCCAGCGGATTGGCGATGTCCAGCAGGACCTTGCCCGCCAGGTTGTCGCGGCCCGCGGCCTGAAGGGCCTGCAGCGAGGCGGCTCCGGCCGTGGTGTTGACCACCGACTCACCGAAGGCCGCGGCGTCCGCGAAGTCCAGCAGGCGCACCTGGAGGTGCTCGGCGAGCCACGGTCCGATCGGTGGGTTGCCGTAGGAGTCGGGGTCGGTGCGGGCCAGGGTGGCCTCCGGGTCGCGGGTGCCGATGGCGACCTCATGGCCCAGGCTGACCAGCTTGCCGGCGACGGTCCGGCCGACTATGCCCGTGCCGAGGACTGCGTAGCGCATGTGAGGGGTCCTTTCGGGGGTGCTGGTGACGACGCATGCGGGTCTGTCGCCACCTGCCGAAAAAGTAAACCGAGTGGTTCGGTATTTCAAGTCACCGCGAGCCGTGTCGTCGCTGGCGGACCGCGGCGGGTCACCGTCTCCCGCGCCGCCGCTGACGGGAGTTCGATAAACTGAACCAGTCGTTCAGTTCAGTCAGGAGGCTGGCACATGTCCACGCCACCGACCGCCGCCGCAAGCGGCGTCTTCGCCCTCGGGGGCGATCTCACGGTGAACCGGCTCGGCTTCGGTTCCATGCAGCTGACCGGCAAGGGGGTCTGGAGAGATCCGAAGGACCCGGACGAGGCCGTACGGGTGCTGCGGCGCGCCGTCGAGCTGGGGGTGAACCTCATCGACACGGCCGACAGCTACGGCCCCTTCGTGGCCGAGCAGCTCATCAGGAAGGCACTGCACCCCTACCAGGAGGACCTGGTCATCGCGACCAAGGCCGGGCTCACCCGGCAGGGTCCGGACATCTGGACGCCCCTCGGCCGTCCCGCGTACCTGCGCCAGCAGGCCGAGTTGAGCCTGCGACATCTCGGTGTGGAGCGCATCGACCTCTTCCAGTTGCACCGCATCGACCCGGCCGTGCCGCTGGCCGACCAGGTCGGCGAGCTGAAGAAGCTGCAGGACGAGGGCAAGATCCGCCACATCGGCCTGTCCGAGGTCACCGTCGCCGAGCTCAAGGCCGCGCAGGAGACCGCGCCGATCGTGTCGGTGCAGAACCTCTACAACCTCGCCGACCGCTCCGCCGAGGACCTGCTCGACCACGCGACGGAGCACGGCATCGGTTTCATCCCGTGGTACCCGCTGGCCACCGGCGCCCTCGCCCGGCCGGGCGGCCCGCTCGCCGACATCGCCGAGAAGACGGGCGCGACCGCCTCGCAGCTGGCCCTGGCCTGGCTGTTGAAGCGTTCCCCTGCCATGCTGCCGATCCCGGGCACCTCCTCCGTCGCCCACCTGGAGGACAACATCGCCGCGGCGGCCGTCGAGCTGACCGACGCCGACTTCGCCGCCCTCGCCGCCGCGGCCGGGACGACATCCGCCGGGACCACGAACTGACACGGCCGGAGGAACGGTCATGAGCGTGTGGTTCACCACCGGCACCCGGCGGGGCCCGGGCACCGGGACCGCCGGCAGGGCGCTCGCCGCGGGCCACCGTGCCGTCGCGGCCGCTCGCGGTCCGCGGCCCGTCCCCAAGCGGTTCTCCCTGGCGGGACACCGGCTGCCGGCCACCGCGACGTCACCGCGACGGGGCACGATGATGCCACCCCTGTCATCTGAGGAGACCTCCGGCCCGGGGACGGGCGTGGGCGGCATCCTGCCCCGCCCGACCGGGCCGCGCAGCGACCGCGTGCACGCCACGGTGACCCGCGGCGAAGCAGACCCGTCGGTCGCCGTCGAGGACGTCATCGACCTCCTCTTCGGTCCGCTCGTCTTCCGCCGTCTCACCGTCCACTACGCGCTCACAGACAAGGCCGCGGTCTCTCTCGCCCGCACCGCGCTGAGGGGACTCCTGCGTCGCAGGTCCGGCGCGGCCTCACAGGACCGCTGACACTGCGTGTACCCGACTCGCGGGCTCACCGAAGCCACGACGACGCCAGGAACGACCGGTTTGACGGATATGCCCTTCGGGTACTCCACCTGCCTCGTCCGAAAGCAGGCGCACGACCGGAGGTCCCCTGTGTCCACCCCTGCCTCCTCCGCACCCAGGGTGGCCGTGGTCACCGGCTCCGGCTCCGGCTCCGGGATCGGCCGCGCCACCGCCGGACGCCTCGCCGAGGCGGGGACGGACATCGGCATCACCTGACACAGCGACCACAAGGGCGCCGAGAGGACCGCCGAGGAGGCACGCGGCAAGGGGCGCCGGGCCGCCGTGGCCCGGTTGGACCTCACCCTGCTGCCCGCCGCCACGGACACGTTCGACGGGCCCTGCGAGGAACTCGGCCGCCACGACGTCCTGGTCAACAACGCCGGTACGCACACGGTCACGCCCTTCCTCGACCTGGAGCTGCACGACGTCCGCCAGGTCCTCGACGTCGACCCGGTCGGCCCGTTCCTGTGCGGCCGGCGGGCGGCACGGCGGATGGTCCGGCAGGGCGACGGCGGCCGGATCGTCAACGTGACCTCCGTGCACGAACACCAGCCCCGCGCGGGCGCCGCCCCGTTCTGCGCGGCCAAGGGCGGCCTCGGCCTGCTCACCCAGGTCATGGCGCTGGAACTGGCCGAGTACGGCATCACCGTCAACGCCGTGGCACCCGGCCAGATCGCCACGCCGATGACCGACCGGGAGGACACGGACGTACACGGCGAGCACCGGCCCGGCGTCCCCCCTCAGGCGCCCTGGCGACGCCCGCGAGGTCGCCGCCGTGATCGCCTTCCTGGCCGGCCCCGACGCCTCGTACGTCACCGGCGCGTCCTGGAGCGCGGACGGCGGCATGCTGCGGATGGGTCCGATGGCGGGCTCACATCTGACCGGTGATGACTGGCGGCGCCCCTGAGCCGGGGCCGCGCAGGGCGCCGTCCGGACGGCGAGCGGGCCCAGCGCGAGGACACCGGCCGCCCCGCGCGGCGGAGCCCGGGTTCAGGCGCCGCGGTGCGCGAAGGGGCCCCCGGCGGTGAAGGCCAGTTCGGCGAAGCGTTCGCCGATGCGGCGGTGGGCGGCGGCGTCCGGGTGCAGCCGGTCGGGCAGCGGCAGTCGCGCGGCGTCGGCCCCGCCCTACAGGGCACGGCCGTCGACGAGCAGGTCGTACACGCCGTCGGGGCGGAGCGGGGCGCCCTCGTAGACCCGCTTGGTGGGCAGCGTGTCCAGTTCGACGGCGGTGGCCCGGGTGCGGAAGACCAGCCGTACGCCCGAGAGCTGGGCCTTCGCCATGGCGAGTTGCGCGTCGGCGCACTGGGCGCGCGCCCGGGCGGGCAGCCGGTGCGGCAGCACCCCGCGCGGTGCGCTCCAGGTCGAGGGCGCCCCGCAGGAGGTCCGCGGTGACGGGCGTGGTGATCCAGTCGCGCTCGGTGGGGCGCATGGCGTCAACTCAGTGACCGAAAGGTGTGGACTGTTCGGATGTTCGGATGCGCGGAGCGTCTTGCGGGTGCGCGGAACGTCGTGCGGGTGCGGCGG
Source organism: Streptomyces caeni (assembly GCF_042678285.1). Classification (NCBI taxonomy): domain Bacteria; kingdom Bacillati; phylum Actinomycetota; class Actinomycetes; order Kitasatosporales; family Streptomycetaceae; genus Streptomyces; species Streptomyces caeni. The sequence goes on along the minus strand of NZ_JBHUDX010000030.1, from coordinate 17,025 downwards.
GTGGGCGCCGATCGGTGCGAGCCCGGTCAGGGCGCGGGCCAGTTCCGCAGCAGGGCGTCGAGGGCGTCCAGGATCCGCGACCACGTCTGGTGTGTGTCGGGGGCGCTGTGACTGAACCCTCCGCCCATCTCCAGGCTGACGTAGCCGTGGAAGACGCTGCCCAGCAGCCGGACCGCATGCGTCTGGTCCGGCTCCGTCAGGTCGTAGCCGCGCAGGACCGCCCGCGTCATCTGTGCGTGGCGGG
>NZ_JBHUDX010000030.1:0-16750 GCF_042678285.1 Streptomyces caeni | reverse complement strand
CGTCTCCGGGTCGAGGCGGAGCTGGGCCGCGGCGTAGCGGCCGGGGTGCTCCCGGGCGTAGTCGCGGTAGACGTTCGCCAGGGCGGCCAGGGCGTCCTTGCCGGCCCGCCCGGCCAGGGCGTCGACGGCCCGGTCGGCGAGTTCCTCCAGTGCGAGCAGGACGATCCCCGTCTTGAGGTCGTGGGAGTTCTTCAGATGCGAGTAGAGGCTCGCGACCTTGACGTCGAACCGCCGGGCGAGCGCCGAGACGGTCACCTGGTCGAAGCCGACCTCGTCGGCCAGGTCCGCCCCCGCCAGGGTCAGACGTTCCCTGGTCAGTCCTGCCCGCGCCATGCCTTCCTCCCATTCGGCACAACCGATTGTGCAGTTGCCTAATAGGTTTAGGCAAATTCCATTGTGATGTATGTGGGTGCCGGCCGGACAGGGGATCCCGAGCGCAGGCGCGAACTGCCCGCTGTCGCGCAGTTCATCACAATGGGGCAGCAACAACTCACTACCAGTGGTAGCTCACTTGACTACCGGCCGTCACACACGATTGGCTCCCGCCCTACGAGAGCCGCCGAGCCGGTGCACGGCGTCGCGCTTCCGCGCTCTCGTCGTTCCTCCCGCCACTTGCTCGGCTGCACAGTGAGGTGCCGCACCACATGAACACTCCTCCCCCGCCGCACACGTGCCGCACGTCCACGCCCCGTACGACCCTGGCCGCCGCCGTGGCCGTCTGCCTGCTCCTGGCCGGCTGCTCCGGCAGCGGCGGCGCGCGGTCCGGATCCGCGAAGGCGTCCGGCGCCACCGGGCTCAAGGTCGCCCTGGTCACCCATGGGGCGAAGGGTGACGCCTTCTGGGAACTGGTGCGGAAGGGCGCCGAGGCGGCCGCGGCCAAGGACCGCGTGGAGTTGACCTACGCGAACGACTCCGACGCGGCGGCGCAGGCGGAGTTGGTGCGCGACGCGATCCGGGAGCGGGCCGACGGCATCGCGCTGACGCTGGCCAAGCCGGATGCGATGAAGGGCCCGATCGCCGATGCCAGAGCGGCCGGCATTCCGGTGGTCGGGCTCAACTCCGGGATCGACGCCTGGCGCTCGGAGGGCGTGCTGGAATACTTCGGCCAGGACGAGAGCGTCGCGGGCCGGGCCGTCGGCGACAAGCTGGACGGCCTCGGGGCCAAGCACGCCCTGTGCGTCATCCACGAGCGGGGGAACGTCGCCCTGGAGGCGCGCTGTGCCGGTGTGAAGAAGGCGTTCGACGGCCTGACCGACATGCTCTACGGCGACGGCACAGACATGAAGGCCATGACCGATGCCGTCACGACCCGGCTGCGGCAGGATCCGGGTATCGACGAAGTCGTCACGCTGGGGGCGCAGTTCGCGCTCGCCGCGATCGACTCGGTGAAGAAGGCGGGCAGCACGGCGCGCGTCGCCACCTTCGACCTGAACAAGGACCTGGTCGGGGCCGTGAAGGACGGGGACGTGCAGTTCGCGGTGGATCAACAGCCCTATCTGCAGGGATATCTGGCCGTGGACGCGCTGTGGCTCTACAGGTCCAACGGCAATGTGAGCGGTGGCGGCGTCGCTCCGGTGCTCACCGGTCCCGCCTTCGTGACCAGGGCGAACATCGGCACGGTCGCGACGTTCGCGGCCAACGGCACCCGCTGAGCGGATACCCGCTCCTTGAGTGCCGGCGGCCATTCCACGCGTTCGATTCTGCCCTTCCCTGTGCGGTAGGTCACATGTGCGGATAGCATCCTGCGCATCTCCTGTGCCGTACCGGACACGCGGTCACCCCTCGCACTCGTCCCCCAAGTCCCCGTCCCCTGTAGATCGCTCTAGGACGACGATGTCTCGACGGACACCGACAGGTCCACGGCGCCGTCTCGGCTCCATCCGGCTCTCCCTGATCCTGCTGGCCCTGGTACCCAGCGTCACCCTGGCCACCATGTGGGGTGTCACGACGACTCAGATGTTCTCGGAGGGCCTGCGGTTGCGCTGGCAGACCGAGCTGGGCAGATCGACCGGCGCCATGGGCACCGAGGCGGCACTCGCCCTGCAGAGGGAGCGCAGTCTGTCCGCGGCCTGGCTGGCGTCGCCGCACGGCTCCCGGGCCGCCCTGGACGCACAGCGGAGGAAGACCGACGCGGCGGTGGCGAAGCTGGCCGGCCAGACCGACACGATCAAGAAGGCCCCCGCCCGCATCAAGGACCGGCTGTACTCGGTCGTCGCGTCGGTGGCCAGCCTGGAGTACTACCGGGGCCAGGTGGACCACCCGACGGACATCACCGCCCAGCAGGCACTGGACCAGTACACGGCGATCATCGACGACCAGGTCCACGCCTACCGGGAACTCTCCCAGGTCGACGACGGGGACCTCACCTCCCAGGCCGGCCCGCTCGTCGCCCTGCAGCAGGCCGCGGAGCTGATCTCCGAGGAGGACGCCCGGCTGACCCTGGCGTGGCCGTCCGGACGCATGGACGAGGAGACGTGGGACCGGTTCGCGCAACTGGTCCACGTCCGCCGCTGGCTGGTCGGGGACCAGATCCTCCCCTCGGCCGAGGGCGGCGCGAAGGCGCAGACGGAGCACATCCTGCGGTCGCCGCAGTGGCAGACCCTGCAGTCCGTGGAGGACCAGGTGCTGTCGGCCCGGGCCCCGAAGGGCGGTTCGCACGGAATCGCGCTGCCGGACGCCCGCGGGCGGTGGGACGCCGCGATGGTCACGCTCTCCGCGCAGTACTCGGCTCTGATCCGGCAGCAGACGGGGGCACTGCTCGACCGCGGCGCGCAGAACGCGCACGGACTGCTGGTCAAGGCCGGCTCCCTGAGCGCGGGCGGCCTGGCCGCCCTGCTGCTGTGCGTCGGCGTGTCCTGGCGGATCACCCGGTCCCTGTCACGCCGGATGCGGGGGCTGAGGATCGCCACGCTCAGCCTGGCGCAGCAGCGGCTGCCCGACGTGGTGGCCCGGCTGAACAGGGGCGAGAAGGTCGACGTGGAGTCCGCGACGCCGCCGTTGGACTACGGCGGCGACGAACTCGGCCAGGTCGCCCAGGCGTTCAACACCGCACAGCGCACGGCCGTGCACACCGCCGTCGAACTCGCCGACACCCGGCGCGGTTTCCAGAAGGTGATCCTCGGCATCGCCCGGCAGAGCCAGAACCTGGTCAACCTCCAGCTGAGCAGGCTGGACGCGCTGGAGCGGCAACACCAGGACCCGGACGTGCTGCAGGGCCTGTACGAACTGGACTCCACGGCGAGCCAGTTGCGCCGCTACGAGGAGAACCTCGTCATCATCAGCGGCGAGCAGCCCCGTCGCAGCTGGACCGAGCCGGTCGCGCTGATCGACATCCTGCGCAGCGCCGTCGGGGAGGTCGCCGAGTACCAGAGGGTGGAGGTGCACACCGACGAGGACGTGTACCTGTCCCCGCCCGCGGTGGCCGATGTGATCCATCTGCTGGCCGAGCTCATCGACAACGCCACCGTGTACTCCCCGGCCCCGAGTCCCGTCGCCGTGGGAGCGGCGATGGTGGCCAAGGGCCTCGCCGTCGAGATCGAGGACCGCGGCCTGGGCATGACGGAGGACGACTACGCCCAGCTCAACGCCCAGTTGGCGGCGCCCCCGCAGTTCGACGTGGTGGCGCTGGCCGACGATCTGCGGCTCGGCATGTTCGTGGTCGCCCGTCTCGCCACCCGGCACGGCATCGCCGTGACCCTGCGTCCCTCACCGTACGGCGGGACCACGGCGATCGTGCTCCTGCCGCACGACATCGTCGTGCGCGAGGCCCCCGGCTCGGAGGCGGAGCCCGCGGAACCCCTGCGAGGTCCCCGCCCCGCTGCGTCCGCACGGACCGCCGGCGCCCCCTCCCCCGTCCCCGTCCCCGTCCCCGTCCCTGCCCCCGTCCCTGCCCCCGCCGTCGAGGACTCACGGACGGCGGACGGCCGGCGCGGGGGCGGGCTGCGTCCGCTGCCGCGCCGGGTGCCGCAGACCAGCCTGGTCGCCGAGTTGCGCGAGGATGCAGTGCCCATCGAGGAGGACACCCTCCTCGACGACTTCACCGCCGAACGCGCCGCCTGCTCTCTGGCCGGTTTCCAGCGCGGGACGTTCCAGGCGCGTGACGACGGCGCGCAGGACCGGCACGGCCAGGAAGGGGCTGCCGCACCGGACGACCGCGGCGCCCGGGTTCCCCCCGCCGGCACCCCCTCCCCGGAACTCTCGACCCCGCCCGCCGACCGCGCGTAAGGACACCGCCATGACACGTCCCATCCCCGCCACGCACACCCAGCTCGACCAACTGCTGACCGGACTCGTGGACCGGGTCGCCGACGTCCAGCACGCCGTGGTGCTCTCCGAGGACGGGCTGGTCGTCAGCCACTCCACGGGATTCGTGCGCGACGACGCCGAACGGCTGGCGGCGACCGCTTCCGGTCTGATGAGCCTCAGCAAGGGCGCCAGCATGGACTTCCGCGGCGGGCCGGTGCGTCAGGCGCTCATCGAGATGGCCCACAGCTATCTGATCCTCACATCGGCCGGCCCCGGCGCCCATCTCGTCGTCCTCACCGGCCCGAACGCCGATGTCGGCGTGGTGGCCTACCAGATGAACATGCTGGTGAAGAAGATCGGCGAGCACCTGAGTGCGGCACCACGCACGGATGCCGTCGCCTCCGGCAGCGGCGAGTGAGGTGAGCGGAGGCGACGGCGACGCGGAGGGCCGGCTCGTCCGCCCGTTCACCCTGACCGGTGGACGGACCCGGCCCAGCCGCGCCGACTTCACCCTCATCACGACGGTGACGGCGGTGGACCCGCCACCCGCGTGGGCCGCCCGGCCGCAGCCCGAGCACACCCGGATCCTGAAGCGCTGCGCGGAGCCGATCGCCGTGGCAGAGCTCGCGGCCCATCTCGACCTTCCGGTCAGCGTGGTCGTGATCATGCTCTGCGATCTGCTGGAGGCGGGCCGTATCACCGTCCGTCCGCCGCACCCCGCCTGCCCCACCCCCGGCCTCGACCTGGATCTGCTGCAGAAAGTGAGGGACGGCCTTGGGCGACTCTGACACCGCCGCACGGCCGACGCCGGCCCCCGATACGCTGAAGATCCTGATCGCCGGCGGCTTCGGCGTCGGCAAGACCACGATGGTCGGATCCGTCAGCGAGATCGTCCCGCTGCGCACGGAGGAACCGCTGACGGCCGCGGGCCTGGGCGTCGACGACCTCGACGGCATCGAGGAGAAGCAGGCCACCACCGTGGCCCTGGACTTCGGCCGCATCACGATCAGTCGGGACCTCGTGCTGTATCTGTTCGGCACACCCGGTCAGCAGCGGTTCTGGTTCATGTGGAACGACCTGGCCATCGGCGCACTCGGCGCCGTGGTCCTGATCGACGTGCGCCGGCCGGAGACGAGCTTCGCCGCCATCGACTTCTTCGAGCGGCGGGGCATCCCCTTCGTCGTCGGCGTCAACGGCTTCCACGGACACCACCCGTATGGGCCCGAGGAGATCCGGGACGCCCTGGCGCTGCCCGGCCACACACAGGTGCTGCTGTGCGACGCGCGGGAACACGACTCGTGCCGGGACGTCCTGATTGCCCTGGTCGACCAGTTGATCGCATCGGCCGTCCGCGTCCACGGCGACGGACCGCCTGCTCCTCGGGCACGGTGAATGCTCGTCAGAGTGGTTCGCACCCGTCATCCGTACCATCTGTCTCTGCGCGGGCCGCAGGCCCTCGTCCCCGGCAGGGGACCCAAGGAAAGGTCGACACATGTCAGAGATCACCACTCCCGGCACCGACTTGACTTCGCAGTACGCCGCCCAGGTCGCCGGCGACCTCGAGCGCAACATCAAGGAGCAGGAACGCGTCAGCGCCGAAATCGTCGCGCTGCAGGACCAATTGGCCGCCCTCCATCATGACCACGCGGTTCTGGTGACCATGCAGCAGGCGCTCGGCATCGCGCCGGCCCCTGCCGCACCGGCGCCCACGGCCTCGGCGGAGACCAAGCCCGAGGCCGAAGCGGAGGCCGAGGCGGAGACCGGCGCCGAGAGCGCGACCACGGCCGGACCCGCGGCCGGCGGCGCGAGCGTGCCCGCGCCGCGGAAGGAGTCCGCCGCCCCGTCCGGTACGAGCAGGCGGACGCGTACGAAGAAGCCCACCGCCGCACGCGGCGCCACCGGCGCGGGCAGGACCGCGGTCGCGAAGGGGGCGCGGCCCACGCTGGTCGAACTCGTCCGCCGGCACCTCGCCGAACAGGGTGAACCGCGCTCCACCGCGGAGATCACCGCCGCGCTCGGCGAGGCCCATCCCGAGCGCGGTGTCAAGCCCACGGTGGTGCGCACCACGCTCGAAGGGCTGGTGGCCAGGAACCAGGCCCAGCGCAGCAAGCAGGGCACGTCCGTCTTCTACACCGTCCCCGGAGCGCCCGAGCAGCCGACGGTCCCCGGGGCCGGAGCGCAGTCGGAGGAGTCCGAGGAGTCCCGGTAGGCGCCGCACACGAGGCCGCCGCCTCCGGGGCGCCGTCCCCCTCGGCGGCATGATCGAGATGAGCCGCTCGCCGGCGCGTGCAACCATCGACGCAGCGCAGGCCGCACACGCAGCCGGGCATCCGGTGCGCGTCGCAAGAGCTGTCACTCGCCCAGGCCGTTCTCGCCTCCCCCTCCGCTCCAGGACGACCGCATCCTGCACCACGGCCAGCACATCGCCATGGTCGTCGCCGAGACGCAGGAGCAGGCGACCGCGGCCGCGCGTCTGGTGTCGGCGCGGTACGAGACGACCGAGCCCCTGCTGGACCTGATGGACCCCCGGGCGCCCCAGATCGACGACCCATGGGAACTCGACCACAGCCGCGGGGATGCCGCCGCCGCCCTGGCGGCCGCCGAGGTCACGGTGGAGGCGACGTACACGACCGCGGACAACACCAACAACCCGCTGGGTCCGTTCGCGACGCTGGCCTCCTGGGACGGTGACCGGCTCACCGTCCATGACAGCACCCAGTGGCCGTTCGGGGTGCGCAGCGCCCTGGCGGCGGTCTTCAAGGTGCCGGAGAGCTCGGTGCGCGCGCTGGCGCCGTACGTGGGCGGGGGCTTCGGCGCCGGGCTGCGCGTGTGGCCGCATGTGATCCTCACGGCGGCCGCGGCCCGCAGGCTGGGCCGGCCGGTGAAGCTGGTGCTCACCCGGCCCCAGATGTTCACCTCGGTGGGGCATCGGCCCAAGAGCGTGCAGCGCATCGCGGTCGGAGCCACACGCGCCGGTGATCTGGTCGCCCTCGACCACCGCAGTGTCTCTCCGGTGGCGATGGAGGACGAGGACTACGAACCGATCGCGTCCGGCACCGCCTCCGCCTACCGGTGCGACAATGTCCGCACACGGGACCGGCAGGTCCGTCTGAACATCCCCAGCCCTGCCTCGATGCGGGCCCCGGCCGAGTCGCAGGGCAACTTCGCGCTGGAATCGGCCCTGGACGAGCTGTCCTACAAGCTGGGGATGGACCCGCTGGAACTGCGTCTGCGCAACTACGCCGAGCTGCACCCGGTCCATGGGCTGCCGTGGTCCGGCAAGGCACTGCGCGAGTGCTACGAGGTCGGCGCGCAGCGCTTCGGCTGGTTCGCCCGCGACCCCGTGCCCCGCTCGATGCGGGACGGGCACTGGCTGATCGGCTACGGCATGGCGGGGGTCAGCTATCCCTGGTACGCGATGGACTGCCATGCGCAGGCCACCCTCCACAGGGACGGAAGCGCTCTGGTACGCAGTGCCGCCACCGACATCGGCACGGGCACGTACACAGTGATGACGCAGCTCGCCGCGGAGTGCCTCGGCCTGCCCATGGAGCGGGTGCGTGTCGACCTCGGTGACTCGGACATGCCCGTCGCGCCGCCGGCCGGAGGGTCCGGACTCACCGTGGCGCTGGGCAACGCGGTCGTCGACGCGTGCTCCCGGCTCGTCCGGCGGTTCGTGGAGCTGGCCGCCCCGGACGGCACCTCTGCCCTGTCCGGTCTCTCCCCCGAGTCCGTCGGCGTGACCCGGGGCCGTATCCATCCGGTCGGACGGCCCGAGCACGGCGAGACGTTCACCGGCCTCCTCGACCGGCACGGCCTGGTGGAGCTGACGGCGAACGGCCACAGCACCCCCCGGCCCCAGGACGAGCTGGGCATGGCCTTGTCGGGTGCCTTCGGCGCCGGATTCGTGGAGGTGCGGGTCGACGCGGACCTGGGGCTCGTACGCGTCGCCCGCGTCGTGTCGGTGATCGACGGCGGCCGCATCCTCAACGAGAAGACCGCCAGGAGCCAGATCGTCGGCGGGACCGTCGGCGGCATCGGGATGGCCCTGTTCGAGGAAACCGTCACGGACGCTCCCAGCGGGCGGATCGCCAACGGCACATTCGGTGACTACCTGATCCCCGTGAACGCGGACGTCCCCGCCATGGACGTGGTGTTCGTGGGCGATCCCGACCGCGGCAGCCCGCTCGGCACCAAGGGGGTCGGGGAGATCGGCCTGGTCGGTGTCGCCGCCGCCGTGGCGAACGCCGTCCACCACGCCACCGGACGCCGTGTCCGGTCGCTGCCCCTCACGCTCGACGCACTGTTGTGACGTGTCGTCGGCTACTCTCCGGCGCGTGCCACGAGCAGCGGCTGGAAGAAGCCGGTGCCGTGCGGCATGCGCCACTGGCGGTCCACGAACCCCGCGTCGACGGCGAAGGCGGTCAGCCGCTCCCGGCACAGCGCCCCGTACGTGGTCCGGCGGACCCGGACGCGCCGCTCCCCGCCCGCGGGCACGAGTTGGAAGTGCTCCAGGTCGTGGTGGTCGTCGTCGTGCCAGTGCCAGAGCCCGAAGGTGACGGCCCGCTCGCCGCCCTCGGCGCGGCCGGCGGGCCGGTGAACCTGCACAGGGGCGCGGCGGGGCGGTCGCGCAGCGGCTCGTCGTAGGGGCGGGTGTGATCAGCGGCCGGCCGGCGGGCCGCGGCACGCGGCACATCTCGGTCGGAGCGCCGCGCACGTCCCGCTCCGTCAGGAGGTGGGGCAGCGCGTTGTCGGCGCAGACGACGGCGTCGAACCGGCCACCGGGAAACGGCAGGCACCGTATGTCGGCGACGGCCGTGCGCAGTGTCAGGCCCCGGCGGGCGGCCTCGCGGGCGGCGCGGGCGGCGACACGGGGGCTGAGGCCGGCCCCGGCGACGCAGTGCCCGTGCAGCGCCGGGCCGATCGCCTGGGTACCGATGCCGCAGGAGCAGCCGGGCACCGCGGCGTGGTCCCGGCCGGTCACAACGTCCAGGGCCGTACCCTGCCGGCGGAGGCTCGCGTCCCAGTCCGCGTAGACCAGGTGGTAGTCGTCGGCCGGCTCGTCGTGGAAGCGCGCCACCGAGGTTTCGGGCGTGGCCCCGGGCCAGGCATCGCGGAGGCGGACCGCCAGAGGGCCACGGAAACGGGCATCCCGCGGTGCCGACGTGGCAGCGCCGATCCGGCCTGCCGCGCCGGCACCGTCTCAGGCGGTGATGACGTCCGCCCAGTAGGTCACCCGGTCCTCCTGACGACGCTCGCCGTGGGCGAGGGTCACACGGTCGATGATGTCGAGCCCGCGTCCGTGTTCGCCGTCACCGCAGCTGACGGCCCAGTCGCCCTCCCTGGCGGCCGGTCCCCCGTCGGTGACCTCCACGTGCACCTGGGCCGTCTCGGCGTCCCGGTGAAGGTGCAGAGCGAGGGGCGGTGCGGCGTGTTCGACGGCGTTGGTGACCAGTTCCGAGACCACCAGCACCAGGGCGTCGGCCTCATCCCGGGCCAGACGCCAGGAATCCAGGAGATGTTCAGTGATCTGCCGGGCCTCTCGGGCAGCCGCTGGCTGGTGGGCCAGATCCCAGGTACCTGCCTCCCACGAGGAGGCAGGTGCCGCGGCCTGCCCGGAGCGAAGCGTTTCGATGAGGTCTTCCACAGCCCCTCCTCTCGGTGCCGCCCTCCTGAGCGCCCATCTGAGTCCAGGCGCGCTCAATAGTAATAAACGACGAGGGCCGATGTGTGATTCCCCTGAGCCGTCCTGGAGTGCTTCCCGTCGCACCGCCCTTCCCCGCAGCGGCCGTGGCGCTGGCTGCGGCGGCCACGGACACGATCGCCGTGCGGTGCGACTATGGCATATACCCGCAGGGCACGGCCGGAACACCGGCAGGTGACGAATGAACGACGGGCATCTCCCGCCTCCTGCACGACGGACGCCCCCGACACGCGCACGGGTGCGCCTGGAGGGCCACATCGCGGGCGTCGGGACGTCCTCCGGCACGCGTGTGGTGCTGGGGCACTGGGCACGATCGCCGTTCGGGCCCTTCAGCGACGTGATGCTCGAACAGGCGGACGGGCATCGGCTGCTGCTTGCGCCGTCCCGGGAGACGGCGGACTTCATCGCCGGCACATACGCCTTCGACGAGGTGCGGGTCGTCCCGGTCCTGGTGAGCGTCGAAGGACGGAACTGGTCCGTCAGGGCGGGTCCTCTGGAGCTGCGCTTCGCCACGGGCCGGCGTGATCTCGTGGGGCTGCTGCTGAGGGCCGTGCCGTCCGTGCTCGCCGTCCGTCCGGCCTGGATCGCGCTTGTGGATCTTCCGGCCCGGGCCCTTCGGGGCGTGCGGACCTGTGGCACTGCCGGCGGGGGGCGGCGCGAGTGGTACGGGGCTCGGGACCTGCGCCGGGTCACCACCGCCACGGCCGTCTACGAGGGCGGGAGCCTCGGTGCTCTCGCACCGGTCGAGCCGCCCGTGCGTTTCGGATTCGGTTCCACTCCCCGCAGGCCCTGCGTCGTCCGCATCACCACCACCGTGGAGCTGGGCACCGACGCCCTCGGCCCGGCTTGACGTCGGCCGCGCAGGCGTCCGGCAGTTCCTCGGGGTCAGGCGGTCCAGTCGATCTGCACGCTCGTGCTGTCGCCGAACTTCCACCATCCGCTCCCGGTGTGGGTCCACCTCTTCGGGATGCCGCTGTAGAGGCCGTAGTACGCGGTGCCGTTCGGAATGTAGAAGGCGTCGACGTCCTTGAGTTGCGGCACCCCGTAGACGGCGTAGGGCCTGATGTAGGCGACCGATCCGCAGTGGTCCTCGGGCTGGTACGCCTGGTCGGCTCCCCGGAAGTCCCAGCTCAGGCAGATCTTCAGAGAGCGCGTCGTGTTGTTCTGGACGGTCCCGCAAAGGACCTTGAACCGGCAGCCGCCCCTGGGGTGGGCGCCGAGCGCGGGCAGGTGGCCAGGGGCGGCGGCAAGCGCCGCAACGAGGAGGACGGCGGCACCGAGCGCGGTGCCGGCTCGGGTGCGCAGGTGCATGTCCGGCCTCTCGTCCTGTGACTGCGCCCCCGCCGGAGCGGTGCGGCTCGCCGCCCTCGTGCATCCATGCCCAGCTTGGCGCCCGCTCAGGGTCCTCGCACGCCGGCGAGAGCCTTGGCCCATCGCTGTACCGTCTTTCGTGTGACAGATCCTCGCGGCGCCGCCGGCTTCACCACCCAGGCGATCGGCACCGCGCGGCTGGACCTGCTGCCGCTCCTCGTCGGACACGCCGGCGAGATGTCCGCGGTGCTGTCCGACCCGGCCCTGTACACCTTCACCGGCGGCGGTCCGGAGCCCGTGCACACCCTGCGCTCGCGCTACCGGCGCATGACCGCGGGCTCGCCCGATCCGGCCGTCTCCTGGCTGAACTGGGTGATCAGGCTCCGAGACGAGGGCCGTCTGACGGGTACCGTGCAGGCCACGATCAGGGTCTCCGGCCACGGCCCGGTGGCCGAGGTTGCCTGGGTGGTGGGGACTCCCTGGCAGGGCAGAGGCATCGCCACCGAGGCGGCCCTGGGGCTCGTCGACTGGCTCGGCCGGCACCGGGTGCGTGCCGTCGTCGCACACATCCACCCCGACCATCTCGCCTCCACCGCCATCGCCACCGCCGCGGGGCTCACGCCCACCGGCGACCGGCACGAGGGCGAGGTCCGATGGCTGCGGATCACGGGCGGCTAACGGTCAGGACCTGGCCTCGGTTTCGGAGTCCGCCGGTCCGCCCTGTGGGGGGACCGGCGGCTGTGCCGTGCCGGACGAGGCCGCGTCGCCGGCCTCCTTCGGGTGGACGGCGGGCCCGCCGTCCACCCAGGCCAGCAGCCGTGGATCGTCCAGTGTGTCCACCCACAGATCGGCGAGGGCGAGGGCTTCCTCGCTGGGCCGCCGGCCCACTCCGATCACGCGGAGCCCCGCGTCGACGGCGGCCTTCAGACCGTTGACGGAGTCCTCCACGGCCAGGGCGCTGCCGCAGTCCACGCCAAGACGCCGCGCGGCCTCGACGTAGGCGTCCGGGCGCGGTTTGGGAAGGACTTCCGCCCCCGGCACGACGATGTGCCGGAAGTGGTGCCGTAAGCCGACCGACTGCAGACAGAACTCGACGACATCCGCGGGGCAGTTGCTGGCCACGGCCAGCGGTGTGGACCGGCCCAGTCTCGTCACCAGCATCTGCGCCCCGCGTACGGCCACGGGGTGCTGTGCGACGAGGGCGCGGAACGTCGCGAGAAGCTGCTGTGTGATCTCCTCGCTCGCGTCCGGCCGGCCGGCGAGGCGTGCCATGAGGGCACCGCACTCGGCGTAGTGCAGCCCCTTGCTGCGGGCCGCGAACTCCGGGTCGGGCAGGGCCCCGTGGTCGCGCAGCACGATGGCGCGTGCCTGCTCCCAGTGCCGTTCGGAGTCCACCAGAGTGCCGTCGCAGTCGAAGACGACGGCTTGCGGTGTCCAGTCGAAAATCCGGTGGGCTGTCATGTGGTTGCCGTTCTGATACAGGGCGGAGTCGCCGATGGGTGGCGAGGTCCGCCGGTCAGGGTGCCGGTGCGCCCGCTGTATTCCCTTCACTTTGGGAAAGCACGACGTCACAGCCCACGATGGCTGGTCCGTACATACAGTGGTCACTCACCGCAGACTGCGGTGGTCCCAGGCACATCCGGAATGGGGAACAGGATGAACGCTACGCTCTGCCCGCGAAATCTTGAGGCTTTGCCATCGCAATACGCACGTGTGGGTGACAAACCCGCCAAGGAAATACCTGCTCGGGGCCGTTCACCCTTGGCCCGCCGAAGAAAACGTCGAGCCCGTGCAGCCGTACACGAATGGTGAAGTGCGGCGGCGTACGCGGCCGCAAAGATAGGTACGCGCCGTTTTGGCCTATGCGAGCCGCACGCCGCCGTGCGCTGGGGCGAGCGGTCGCAAGCGCGGCGCGCGGCGGCGAGCCGGCAGCTTCGGCCGGTGCGCGGCAGCCGCCTGGCGGATATGCGAGCCGGCGGGAACCGCGGCTGTCCGACGATCTCCTGAACCGCCGTCATCCCCTTGTCCTCGCGGTTGAGGCTGTGGCAGCGCAGGACCGTCTTGCCGGTGCGGTCGGTGAAGCGGACCCGGATGACGGTCCGCCGGCGGGGGGCGACGTTCGCGGTGTCCTGGTGTGGACCCCGTTGTACGCGTCCGTCGCCTGGGCCGGAGGCCGCGCCCCGGCCCGGGCCCGAGGCGGGCAACGCCGCGCCGTGGCCACCGGTCTGGCGGCGGACCTGGCGCTGAACGCCGACTGGAACCGGCTGTTCCTCGGCTGCCGCAGTCCGAAGGCCGGCGTGGTCGGCACGCTGCTGCTGGACATCAGCAGTGCCGCGCTGATCCGCCGCAGCGTGCGGGCCGGCACCACGGCGGCCCTCGCTCTCGTTCCCCACGCCGCCTGGTGCGGGTTCGCGACCGCGCTCAACCTCTCCGTCGCCCGCCGCAACCCCTGAGCCGGCAGGCGACCGGCCCCCGGCCCCGACGTCAGCCGTGGAGGGCGGCGAGGTCCGTTCCGGGCAGGTGGATCCAGCCCTCCGTCCGGGCGGCGGCACGCTCGTCGTCGGTGCCCGGCCAAGCCGTGTCGCCCACCTGAACGGCGCGGGCGACCAGGGCGCAGAGCAGGGCGTCGAGATGGTCGTGGCTGTCGGCGCACCACGCGCGCACCGGCTCGGGCAGGGGCAGCCCCAGGCCGGCCTCGAGCGAGCCGATGATGCGCTCCCTGACGGTACGCGCCTCGGGGGTGGCGTTCTTGTAGCTGCGGGTGACGCGGATCCCCCACCGTCGCAGGGCGGCGGCGGGGTAGACCTCGGCGACCGGTCCTGATCCGTCCCGGGGCACGGGCATGCCGGTCGCCGCGAGAGCGTCGAGCAGATAGGCGGCCCTCAGCGCCACGACGCCCAGGAGGTCGGTGGACACCGACAGCGGGGGCCGCGTCCCGGTCGCCTTCCAGGTGAGGTCGTCGGTCAGCCGGAACCGCAGCGCGTCCAGACCGGGCCTGCCGTCCGCACGTTCCCGGAACCTGGCGGGAGGCGGCAGCCGCTCGCCGCGGTGATGGGCCATCACGGTCGCCACGAAATCAGACGGCCAGCCGAGCGGACAGTCGAGACCCGTCTTGCCGGCCGACCGGACCAGCCCCAGCAGTTCCTCGTCGCCCTCGGGCACGAGGAACCGGGCTGCCAAGAGGTCCCGGTAGCCCCACTCCACCCGGCACACAGCCGTGCGTCGCGCGCTCGCGGCGAGGTCGACGCCGACCGTCACCACCTGCCGTTGCATCATGGCGCCATCCTTCCGCAGGGCGCCGGCCACCACGCGGTGACCGCCGACGGCTCACCGGGCCCGGCCCGCCACCGCGCCCACGAGGACGGCCGGGCCGCGCACGGCCGGGTGGGTGGCTGCCGCTGCCCGCGCGGCGGACGGGCCGGCCCGAACGCGGGCAGCCCGCGCGCGTCGTCCGTCAAACGCCCGTACGCGCGAGGCGGCCGGGCTGGCGTCGGTGGTCTCGGCGGAGTGCGGACGCGGGAGATGCTGTGGTCGAGGACGTGCCCGGCAGGCCGGGTGCCGATGGGAACCGATGACGGCACCGAGGGCACGACGGGGGCGCCGAGGCGCGGCCGAGGATGTCCACGTCGCTTGTGCCGACCGTTCTCGGGCCGTCCATCGCCTTCTCCGTCACCGCGGTCGACCCACTCGTGCTGAGCCTGAACCTGCCCCTGATCAGCCGGGCCCTCGCGGTCCCGCCCCAGCTGATCGGGTTCCTGGGCGGGACCGCGACCCCCGTCGTGACTTCCGCCGCCCTCGCCGTCCTCACCGTGGGCGGCCTCTGAGACGCCCATGGACTTCCGCGGTCCCGCGTTCGCCGTCGCCGTCCAGCCGAAGTGCCCGGAGCGTTCCCCGGGGGCCGCGGGGCGGTGAAGTGGCGGCCGCCGAGGATCTGAATGGGCGACGGTGCTCCCCGCGGTGGCCGTGACCGGATCCACACCGCCGGGTCGCACGTCCCAGAGCATCGAAGGGCATGTGAACGGAAGGCGGATCGTGGATGCCGGAAGGGAAGAGCGTCCGGGCGGGCTCCGTGGTCACCGAGCGTGAGGCAACCATTCACTCGTTCGATTCGTATAACTCCGTGGAAGCAGAGCGACCCGACAGGTGGACATGATGTGGGAGCGTTACGGTCCGCTTGCGCGTGAAGGCACGGAACGAGGAGAGACGATGCGACTGTTCGCCCTCAACTATGCTCGGCCTGCCGAGGAGTTGGAGTTCAGCGCTCCGTACAGCTACGACTCCGCACTGCAGTTGAACGTGCTCCCGGACGGCCGGATCGCCGCACATGATTACGCAGTGTTGCGAGAGGCCGGGGCGACGACCTCCACGGCGGGCTCGAAGACGCACTTCGACGACTGAACGCGGACCGGCGACGATGACCGTGCTGATCCTGACAAGTGAACAGGATGTGACGGCCGACATGGTGGTGGCCGAACTGAACGACGCCGATGTGCCGGTGGTCCGGCTCGATCCCGCCGACCTCCCCGGCGGGGTGGCCCTCTCGGGCGAGTACGTGCACGGCACCTTCCGCGGACACCTGTCCGCCGGCGGCCGCCTGGTGAGCACGAGCGGACTGCGCTCGGTGTGGGTGCGCAGGCCCGGGGTTCCGGCGGCCCGGGTCGCCGAGCCGTCCGCCTGGCTGACCGAGGAGTCCTCACAGGCCCTGTACGGGATGCTGCACGGCACTCACGCGCGCTGGATGAACCGCCCCGACGCCGCCCGCCGGGCCCGTCGCAAACCGTGGCAGCTCCGCCTCGCCCAGCGCAGCGGACTGCCGGTGCCGGCCACCTTGATCACCACATTCCCGCAGGCCGCCCGGGAGTTCGCCGAGCGCTTCCCGGACCTGGTGGTCAAGCCCGTCTCCGGCACGCACCCGCAGGAACCGCCCCGGGCCATACCCACGACCCGCGTCGCTCCAGACGCCGATTTCACCGCGGTCGCGTTCGGCCCGACCCTGCTGCAGCGGCGGATCGCCAAACTCGCCGACATCCGCCTCACGGCCGTGGGTGACCGGCTCCTGGCCGCCCGCAAACCCGCCGTGCCGGACGCCGACGACGTCGACGTCCGCTTCGCCCCGCCCTCCGGCCCCTGGCAACCCGCCGACGTGCCGCCGCGCATCGCCGCGGCCGTCCGCGCCTATCTGCACCAGGCCGAACTCGCCTATGGTGCCTTCGACTTCGTGGAGGACGCCGACGGGATCTGGTGGTTCCTGGAGTGCAACCAGTCGGGGCAGTTCGGATTCGTGGAACTGGACACGGGCCAGCCGATCGCCCGCACCATCGCGCAATGGCTGGCACGTCACGGACCCGGACCGGAGTCACGCCCCGCCGGGCCCGTACGGGTGACCCCCTGACCCGGGGCGCCCCGGCCGGGGAAAGCCGCGCCACGTGTGGCGTAGCGCGTGGCGCGTGGCGCGTGGCGTGACGCGGTGCGTGGCGCGTGGCGCGCGGC
>NZ_JBHUDX010000029.1:0-13369 GCF_042678285.1 Streptomyces caeni | reverse complement strand
CCCGTCGGCCCGGGGCCCCGCCGCCACGGGGGGCGGGCCGACGCGCGCTCAGGACAGACAGCCGACGTGGGCGAGCGCCTGCTTGAGGAGGGCGCCCTGACCGCCCGGCATCTCGCTCTGCACCATGGCCGACGCCGCCTCCTGCGGGCTGAACCAGACGAGGTCCAGCGCGTCCTGGCGGGGGCGGCAGTCGCCGGTCACCGGGACGATGTAGGCGAGGGACACCGCGTGCTGGCGGGGATCGTGGAACGGGGTGATCCCCTGCGTCGGGAAGTACTCGGCGACGGTGAAGGGCTGGAGCGACGCCGGTACCCGGGGCAGCGCCACGGGCCCGAGGTCCTTCTCCAGATGGCGCAGGAGGGCGTCCCGGACCCGTTCGTGGTGCAGGACCCGCCCGGAGACCAGGGTGCGGCTGACGGTCCCGTCGGGCCCGATCCGCAGCAGCAGTCCGATGCTGGTGACTTCACCGCTGTCGTCGACGCGCACGGGCACGGCTTCCACGTACAGGATCGGCATGCGGGCACGCGCCGACCGGAGTTCGTCGGGAGTCAGCCAGCCGGGCGTGGTTTCGGTCATGTCAGGCATTGCCCGATCGTACGGTCAACACCTCGCGCTGTGTGCATGTCGCTCCAGGTCAGGCGCAAGTCACACCGGAGCTGGGCGCCGGCGTGTGCGGCGAGGGGCTCCGGCAGCGGGTGGTCGCCCGGCCGACGACGGCGTTCACCGCCGGCACGGGGGACGACCGGGCGCGGGACAGACGACCGCCCCGGCCGGATCAGGTCCGGCCGGGGCGGTCGTCACACCGATGCAAAGGCCCCGCGGGCGCCGGTTACGCGAGCGACGCCAGCGCCTCGTTCCAGGTCGCCGACGGGCGCATGACCACCGAGGCCAGGGCCGGGTCGGGCTGGTAGTAGCCGCCGATGTCGGCCGGCTTGCCCTGGACGGCGATCAGCTCGTCGACGATCTTCTGCTCGTCGGCGGCGAGCGTCTCGGCGAGCGGGGCGAACACCTTGGCCAGGTCCGCGTCCCCGGTCTGCCGGGCCAGCTCCTGCGCCCAGTACAGGGACAGGTAGAAGTGGCTGCCCCGGTTGTCGATGCCGCCGACGCGACGGGTCGGGGACTTGTCCTCGTTGAGGAAGGTCGCCGTGGCGCGGTCGAGGGCGTCGGCCAGCACCTGGGCGCGGGCGTTGCCGGTGGTCTTCGCGTACTGCTCGAGGGACGGCACGAGCGCGAAGAACTCGCCGAGGGAGTCCCAGCGCAGGTAGTTCTCCTTGAGCAGCTGCTGGACGTGCTTGGGCGCGGAGCCGCCGGCGCCGGTCTCGAACAGGCCGCCGCCCGCCATCAGCGGGACGACCGACAGCATCTTGGCGCTGGTGCCCAGCTCCAGGATCGGGAACAGGTCGGTCAGGTAGTCGCGCAGCACGTTGCCGGTGACCGAGATGGTGTTCTCGCCGCGGCGGATGCGCTCCACGGACAGTTTGGTCGCCTCGACGGGGGACAGGATGCGGATGTCCAGGCCCTCGGTGTCGTGCTCCGGCAGGTACCGCTCGACCTTCTCGATGAGCACCGCGTCGTGGGCGCGGTTCGCGTCCAGCCAGAACACCGCGGGGTCGCCGGTGGCGCGGGCACGGGTGACGGCCAGCTTCACCCAGTCCCTGATCGGGGCGTCCTTGGCCTGGCAGGCGCGGAAGATGTCGCCGGCGGAGACCGTCTGCTCCAGGACGACGTTGCCGGCCTGGTCGACGAGGCGGACCGTGCCCGTGGCGGGGATCTCGAAGGTCTTGTCGTGGCTGCCGTACTCCTCGGCCTTCTGCGCCATGAGGCCGACGTTCGGGACGGAGCCCATGGTGGCCGGGTCGAAGGCGCCGTGGGCCCGGCAGTCGTCGATCACGGCCTGGTAGACGCCGGAGTAGCTGGAGTCCGGCAGGACCGCGAGGGTGTCGTGCTCCTGGCCGTCCGGGCCCCACATGTGTCCGGAGGTGCGGATCATGGCCGGCATGGAGGCGTCGACGATCACGTCGGACGGCACGTGCAGGTTGGTGATGCCGCGGTCGGAGTCGACCATGGCGAGCTCGGGGCCCTCGGCCAGCTCGGCGTCGAAGGACGCCTTGATCTCGGCGCCCTCGGGCAGGGCCTGGAGGCCCTTGAAGATGCCGCCCAGACCGTCGTTCGGGGTCAGCCCGGCCGCGGCGAGCGTCTCGCCGTACTTCGCGAACGTCTTCGGGAAGAAGGCGCGCACCACGTGACCGAAGATGATCGGGTCGGAGACCTTCATCATCGTGGCCTTCAGGTGCACGGAGAAGAGGACGCCCTCCTCCTTGGCACGGGCGACCTGGGCGGTGAGGAACTCGCGCAGCGCGGCCACGCGCATCACGGAGGCGTCGACGACCTCGCCCTCCAGGACCGGTACGGACTCGCGCAGCACGGTCGTGGAGCCGTCGTCGCCCTTCAGCTCGATGCGCAGCGAGCCCGCCTCGGAGATCACCACGGACTTCTCGGTGGAGCAGAAGTCGTTGTCGGCCATGGTCGCGACGTTGGTCTTGGACTCGGGGGTCCAGGCGCCCATGCGGTGCGGGTGGGTCTTGGCGTAGTTCTTGACCGACGCGGGGGCGCGGCGGTCGGAGTTGCCCTCGCGCAGGACCGGGTTCACCGCGGAGCCCTTGATCTTGTCGTACCGGGCGCGGATCTCCCGCTCCTCGTCGGTCTTCGGCTCGTCCGGGTAGTCCGGCAGTGCGAAGCCCTTGGCCTGGAGCTCGGCGACGGCCGCCTTGAGCTGCGGGACGGACGCCGAGATGTTCGGCAGCTTGATGATGTTGGCCGCGGGCGTCTTGGCGAGCTCGCCCAGCTCCGCGAGGTGATCGCCGACCCGCTGGTCCTCGGCGAGGTACTCGGGGAAGACCGCGAGGATGCGCCCGGCCAGCGAGATGTCACGGGTCTCCACAGTGACACCCGCCTGCGAGGCGTACGCCTGGACCACCGGCAGGAAGGAATACGTCGCCAGGGCCGGGGCCTCGTCAGTGTGTGTGTAGATGATGGTCGAGTCAGTCACCGGGTGCTCCGCTCCACGTCTGCAACATTGCTCGACATCAAGATATCTCGTGACCGCACTCGGCTCGACAGTGGCCTGCACCACGCACCCACGGGCCCGCCGCGCCGTTCGGCCCGCCGGAACGCCGCGCGCGGAGGAACCGAACGGCGCGATATCCGCTCCAGCCGAACTCGGCGCACACCGTCTTCCCGTGCAACGACCACCCTCCGACAAGGCCGGCCGGTCTCACCGTCAAGGGCCACGCCGCCGGTCGCCCCGGTCACCCTTCGAGCAGGGCGGACCCCGCGCCGTACTGCTCTGCGGGCAGACCGTCACCGCTGCGCTGCTGCGGAATGACGGCCGGGCCCTGCTGCAGGGCCACCGTCCGCGTCGGGGCCGGGATGCGGATGCCCTCGGACCGGTAGCGCTTGTGCAGGCGCTTGATGAACTCGTGTTTGACGCGGTACTGGTCGCTGAACTCGCCGACGCCGAGGATCACCGTGAAGCCGATCCGGGAGTCGCCGAACGTGTGGAAACGGATGGCCGGTTCGTGGTCCGGGACGGCTCCGGTGATGTCCGTCATCACCTCGGCGACCACCTCGGCGGTGACCTTCTCGACATGCTCCAGGTCGCTGTCGTAGCCGACCCCCACCTGTACCAGGACCGTCAACTGCTGCTCGGGACGGGTGTAGTTGATCATATTCGTCTTCGCGAGCTGGCCGTTGGGGATGACGACCAGGTTGTTGGACAGCTGGCGTACGGTCGTCTGACGCCAGTTGATGTCCACGACGTAGCCCTCCTCGCCACTGCTCAGCCGGATGTAGTCACCGGGCTGCACCGTCTTGGAGGCGAGGATGTGGACGCCCGCGAAGAGGTTCGCGAGGGTGTCCTGGAGGGCGAGCGCCACCGCCAGACCGCCGACACCCAGGGCGGTGAGCAGCGGCGCCACGGAGATGCCCAGGGTCTGCAGCACCACCAGGAAACCCATGGCCAGTACCACGACCCGGGTGATGTTCACGAAGATCGTGGCCGATCCGGCGACCCCGGAGCGGGACTGGGTGAGCGTGCGCACCAGGCCTGCGATCACGCGGGCGGCCGTCACCGTCACGGCGACGATGAGCAGCACGCTCAGGGCCTGGTTGACATTGTGCTGCACCGTCCGGGTCAGCGGCAGCACGGCCGCCGCGGCCGCCGCGCCGCCGGCGATCGCCGCCCAGGGCACCACGGTCCGCAGGGCGTCCACGATCACATCGTCGCCGCCCCACCGGGTGCGGCCGGCATGCCTGCCCAGCCAGCGCAGCAGCATGCGCGCCAGGAACGCCGCCACCAGACCCGCGGCCAGGGCGATTCCGGCGACGATCAGGTCGTCGAGGGTGAGCGGGCGGTTCACCGGTCACCTCCCGCGCGACGGAGAAGGCCCCAGGGCCGGATGTGAGGAGTCGTCACCTTGCCACCTGCTCGAATCACGGGATGCACCATCAGGCCCGGACGGTGGGTGCCGTCCGGGGCGAAGGCTCATCCTGCCGCATGAGCGTGTCCGTCCGTCACCGGGCCGACGGGCAGCGGCCGTTGACGTCCCCCGGCCGGTCACCCGTCGCCGAACGACCCGTGCCGCCCGGCCCCGGCGGCGAAACGGGCGGCGCCCTCCAGCCCCTCCGCCAGCACGCCCATGCCGTGACGGAGTTCGCCCCGCATGGCCGTCGTCTCGTCCAGCCCCTCCTGGTCCAGCACGGAGGCGCGGTCGCCGCGCAGACACGCCTGGGGGAAGCGGGCGAGGGACGCCGCCAGCTCCTCGGCCTCGGCGCGGGCGCGGCCGGTCGGCACGACACGGTTGGCGAGCCCCGTCTCGTACGCCTCCCGGGCGGACACCGGACGGCCGGTGAGGATCATGTCCATCGCACGACCGGTGCCGATCAGCCGGGGCAGCCGGACCGTCCCGCCGTCGATGAGCGGCACTCCCCAGCGGCGGCAGAAGACCCCGAACACCGCGTCCTCCTCGGCGATCCGCAGATCGCACCAGAGCGCGAGCTCCAGGCCCCCGGCCACCGCGTGCCCCGCGACGGCCGCGATCACCGGCTTGGACAGCCTCATCCGGGTCGGCCCCATCGGGCCGTCGCCGTCCTCCGCGACCCGGTTGCCCCGCTCGGTCCCGACCGCCTTGAGGTCGGCACCCGCGCAGAACGTGCCCCCCTCGCCCCACAGCACCGCCACCCGCGCCGACTCGTCCCGCTCGAACTCCCGGAAGGCGGCGGCGAGCGCCGCGGCGGTCGGCCCGTCCACCGCGTTGCGGGCCTGAGGACGGGAGAGGACAACGGTGGTGACGTACCCCTGGCGTTCGGTCCGGACCGGCATCGGGCTGTCCCTTTCACACGGCGGGCGGGGGCTGGCCCGGCCGAGGTTACCGCGCGGTACGGCCGGGTCGGCCCGGGTCAGATCACCTTCAGCCGCACCAGGGCGCCCAGTGCCAGCGCCCCCGGCAGCAGCGGCAGCCACACCGTGATGATCCGGTAGCCCAGGACCACCGCCGTCGCCAGGGCGGCCGGGCCGCCCGCCGCGACCAGGGCGACGACGAGCGCCGCCTCGACCGAGCCGATGCCGCCCGGGGCGGGCACGACGGCGACCGCGAGCGTCGCCGCCAGATACGCGACCGCCGTGTGCGCCGGCGGCACCGGCAGCGCCAGCGCCCGTCCGACGGCCGCGAGTCCGGCGGCCTGCAGGAGGGGGAAGGAGAGCGAGCCGCCCCACAGCGCGAGCGCGCGGGCCGGGCGGGTGTGCACCGAGCGGGCCTCGCGCAGCGCGGTCCGCAGGAAGGAGGACACGGCCGTCCGCAGCCGGCGCACCAGAAGGAGCACCGCCGCCGCGACGCCCACCAGGGCCACCCCCGCGAGCAGGAGCGGGCCGATCGCCGGCGCCGGGATGAGACCGCCTGAGTGGAGCGCCCCCGGGAAGGCGATCAACAGGGTCAGCAGCAGACCGATCCGGGCGATCGACTCGGCGAGCATGTACAGCGCGAGCGCCGCCGAGGAGCGGGCGAGCGGCACTCCGCACACCGTCATGAAACGCAGGTTGACGGCGCTCGCGCCCAGACCGGTCGGCAACAGGTGGTTGGCCGCACCCGCCGCGAACTGCGTGGCGAGCAGCCGGCGCGCGGGCAGCCGCTCCACCACCGCTCCCTGCCGGGTGAAGGCGGCCGCGACCCAGGTCAGGCAGGTGGCGGTGACGGCTGCCGCCAGCCACGGCCACCGCGCCGACCCCAGATGGCCGAAGCCCTCAGCGAGCACGGACCGGTGCCGCACGGCGACCACGAGCACGAGGACGAGCGGGAGCAGACACAGCGCCTGGCGGACCGGAACACGTCTGGGGAGTTCCTGGGGGAGACGTACGGCAGTCACATCGGCAGAGGTTCCCCGCGCCGCACCAACGCGAGGTTGCGGGCGGGGGGACGGCGGCTGACACGCCGGGCAAGGCCCGGGAGGGACCGGGTGCGGGCTGCGGTGGTGGCCATACGGAGTCGTACGTGCGCTCCGGCCGGCCGTCTCAACGGCGGCGGTGCCGGCGCGAGGCGCCCGGTGGGCGGCCGACCTGGACGGACCGTAGCGTGAAGGGAGATGGGGCGGCCTGCGGGGGAGGGACGGGAAGGGAGACGGTGACGATGCCAGGGCTGGACTACGCGGCGCTGTTCGCCGCCACACCGAGTCCCTACCTGGTGCTCGGCCCGGACCTGGTGATCGTGGAGGTGAACCAGGCATACCTGGACGCGACCAGGCGGACCCGCGAGGACCTCATCGGGCAGCACATCTTCGAGGCGTTCCCGGACAACCCGGCCGACCCGGAGGCCGACGGGGTGCGGAATCTGAACGCCTCGCTGCACCGGGTCCTGGTCACCCGGGAGCCCGACACGATGGCGCTGCAGAAGTACGACATCCCCCTCGCGGGCTTCTTCGGCGCCTTCGAGGAGCGCTGGTGGTCCCCGATCAACACGCCGATCCTCAGACCGGACGGGAGTGTGGCGTGGATCATCCACCGGGTGGAGGACGTGACGGCGTACGTCCAGACGCACAGCTCCGGGGGCGCACCCCCCTCGAAGCAGCTGACCGAGCGGGAGGCCCTGGAGGCGGAGCTGTACGCGCGGGCGCGCGAACTGCAGCGGCTGAACGACGAGCTGCGGCAGGCCCACACCCGGGAGCGTCAGGTGGCGGTCGCGCTGCAGGAGGCCATGCTCCAGTCACCCGACCTGGCCCAGCACGAGAACGTCGCGGTGCGCTACCTGCCCGCCACCGGCTCGCTGAACGTGTGCGGCGACTGGTACGACGTGGTCGACCTGCCGGGCGGCCGCTTCGCGGTGGCGGTGGGCGACGTGGTCGGCCACGGACTGGAGGCCGCCGCCGTCATGGGCATGCTCCGCAGCGCGCTGAGCGCGGCCATCCGCGCGCTGGAGCGGCCCTCCCAGGCCCTGGAGGTCCTGGGCCTGTACGCCCGCTCGGTCGAGGGCGCGCTGAACACCACCGCCGTCAAGGCGTTGATCGACACCAACAGCTGCCTGATCATCTACAGCAACGCCGGTCACCCGCCCGCGGTCCTGGTGCACCCGGACGGCGGCTGCGATCTGCTGAACCACGCCACCGACCCGCCGCTGGGCGCCCGGCCCCAGCACATTCCCCGTCCGCAGGCCGTGCAGCCGTACACCCCGGGGGACACTCTCGTGGTCTACACCGACGGGCTGATCGAACGCCGCGGCGAGGACATCGAAGAGGGCCTGCACCGCCTGACGGACGCCCTCAGCCGCCACAGCACCCTCAGCCCGGAGCGCCTGGCCGACGCGCTGCTGGCCCAGCTCGGCGTGGTCGGCGGAGCCCGCGACGACATCGCCCTGGTCATCGTGCGGCTGTGACACCGCCGACGGGACGGCGGGCCACGGTTTTGGGACGGGGCGCCGTCCTCAGTGCGTCAGGCGGTAGCCGGTCACCAACTCGGCCCGTATCAGCACCATGTGCTCCATCTCCCTGTCCACCCACGGCGTGAGCCGGGCGTGGTAGAGGGACAGCGCCTGCGGCTCCGTCAGACGGCTCGCCTGGCCGGTGACCATGACGCTCCAGCCGGTGCGGGTGTGCAGGTCGATCTGGTCCGCCTCGTACACCACCACCTGGGACGCCGACGCGCTGCTCAGCAGGGCGGCCCCCGCGTGTGTGCGGATGACGACGTCGCCGTCGCCGGTGACGAGGTGGTTGACCGGGCGGATCACCGGAAGGGCCTGGTGGGTGAAGCCCACACGTCCCATCGGCACCTCCGCCAGCAGCTTCAGCGACTCCTGCCGGTCCAGTTCCACCATGCGGGCGCGAGGGGAGGACGGGACGGTCATGAGGCATCCCTGTGGGCGCCGACGTGTTCGGCGCCGTCGGGCCACAGCACCTCGACGTCGACGCCGTGGCTGCGGGCGAAGGCCACCAGGTGGGCCGTCGCGTCCCGGCCGTTGGACGGGGAGCCGTCCCACACCGCCAGCAGGCGGACGCAGGAGCGCAGCAGGTTCTCGTCCGCGCCCACGCAGGCACCCCGGTCCGCCGGATCGTATTCCAGCAGGCGCACCTGTTCGGAGAGGAGCAGCAGTTCACCGGCGGCCTTGCGGTCGGGCTCGGCGAGCTGGGCGGGCACGCCGCCCCGCGCCGGGAGCACGGTCACCAGGGCCATCCCCGCCTTGCGGGCGGCACGTCCGAACGCGAGCGGCAGTCCATGACCGGCACGTACCAGCCCGGCCTTGCCCACCCGGGCGAACTCGGCCAGCCGTGTGCGCAGTTCCTCTTCGAGCAGCGTGAGCGTCGGCACGGTGAGATCGGGATGTCCCACGACAGCGATCACTCCTGCCTGTCCTTTCTTCCGACCGCACGGCGGTCATGACGACGTCTGACTTCCTGATGGAAGAGGCCTTCGAGCAGCGCGCCCTGGAGCGTCGGCCCGCCAGCGTCCCCTGGGCGGGCGCGCGCGGGAGCGGACGCAGCCGCGAGCATGAGGTGATCGTCAACGGGTGTGCCGCGATGTACCAGGGCCGCCCGGGCCGAATAAGAGGCCGTATGGCCCTTGTGCAGGTGTGGGCCCCTATGCCCCGGACGGCACTCGTTTGATATTGCCCCGATATGTCAACCGCTGGGCGGGTGGCGGACCCCTGCCCGTCCCGCCCTGCAGACGGGGCCCTTCGGCCCTTGCCGCCGCCGAGCCGCACCGACTTCACTGGCGGCGCGGCCCGCCCGGCGACCCGGGCCGGAGCCACCGCCCATGGGCTCGGACGGCGGTCCCGCACCGGGACGGCACGTACGGGCCCTGTGAGGCGCGACGAACCGACGGGAAGCCGCCGCAGGCGGGGAAACGGGTGGAGCGATGAACGCGGTGGTCGGGCACGCGGGTCCCGCGGGTGTGCCGGTGGCACACGGCCGCGCGGTGCGCGGGGCCCCGCGGCCGCGGGGCCCGGTGGTTCCCGCCCGGAGGGCGGTCCCCCCGATACCCGGCCCCGCCCACCCCTCACCCACCGTGGGCCCGCAGCCCACCCGGAACACCAGCAAGGCGGACCAGCCCTTATGACGACCAGCAGCACCACCCTGCACCGCACCGCCGACGACCGGGAGGGAGGTCAGCGGGAGATCACGTCCCGGGGGGCGATCGGCGCCGGGCGTGCCCTGGCCTGGCTGCTGATCGTGACCGGCGCGCTCGGCGTGCTCGCCTCCTTCGTCATCACCATCGACAAGTTCGAACTGCTCCAGGACCCGGCCTTCTCGCCGTCCTGCAACCTCAGCCCCGTGGTCTCGTGCTCGAACGTGATGCGCAGCGACCAGGCGTCCGTGTTCGGGTTCCCCAACCCGCTCGCCGGCCTGATCGCCTACCCGGTGGTCGCGGCCGTCGGCCTGGCGCTGCTGGCAGGGGCCCGGTTCCGCCGCTGGTTCTGGCTCGGGCTGAACCTGGGCACGCTGCTGGGCACGGCCTTCTGCATGTGGCTGATGTCCCAGGCGCTCTACGAGATCGGCGCCCTGTGCCTGTGGTGCTGCCTCGCCTGGGCGGCCACCATCGCGATGTTCTGGTACACGACCGTGCACAACCTCCGGCACGGGATCCTCCCGGCCCCGCGAGGCGTCGTCGCCGGCGCGCTCGAGTTCCACTGGGCGGTGCCGGTGGCCTGGTACCTCAGCATCGTGATGCTGATCATCACCCGTTTCTGGTCGTACTGGCAGACGCTGCTCTGAGACGGGGGCGGCCCGCCGTAACAGGGCCGTTCGGCCCAAGCGCAGGTCGCGGCTAGGACTGTTCGGCCCTATCGGGCCCCCGGGCCCCTCGGACGATCATGTGGCGGCGGCCGGGAAGCGCCGCGTCGTCCTTTCCCGCACCACGGCACTTCCCGGCTCGTCGGCGACACGAACCGATGGGGAGGACACCGTCCGGTGGACGAGGTACAGACAAGACATGTGACGAGCTCGAAGGAGGCGGGCATAGGCCCGGCACTCCACGAGCCAACCGGATCCACCGGACACACGGCGAGCAGGCCGTCGTGGGTGGAATGGCTGACGACCACCGATCACAAGAAGATCGGGACGATGTATCTGGTCAGCGCGTTCGTCTTCTTCATCGTGGGCGGCCTGCTCGCCCTGCTGATGCGCGCGGAACTGGCCCGGCCCGGCCTGCAGATCATGTCGAACGAGCAGTTCAACCAGGCCTTCACCATGCATGGCTCGATCATGCTGCTGCTGTTCGCGATGCCGATGTTCACCGGCCTCGCGAACTGGATCATGCCGCTGCAGATCGGAGCGCCCGACGTGGCGTTCCCCCGCCTGAACATGCTCGCCTACTGGCTGTTCCTGTTCGGCTCCTCGATCGCGGCGGCGGGCTTCTTCACCCCCGACGGCGCGGCCGACTTCGGGTGGTTCCTGTACGCCCCGCTGTCGGACGCCGTCCACTCGCCGGGCATCGGCGCGGACTTCTGGATCATGGGCGTGGCGCTCTCCGGCTTCGGCTCGATCCTCGGCGCGGTCAACTTCATCACCACGATCATCTGCATGCGCGCGCCGGGCCTGACCATGTTCCGCATGTCGATCTTCACGTGGAACGTGCTGCTCACCGCCGTGTTGGTCCTGCTGGTCTTCCCGGTCCTGGCCGCGGCGCTGTTCGGGCTGGAGCTGGACCGCCGGTTCGGCAGCCACATCTTCGACCCGGCCAACGGCGGGGCGCTGCTGTGGCAACACCTGTTCTGGTTCTTCGGCCACCCCGAGGTCTACATCCTGGCGTTGCCGTTCTTCGGTGTCGTCTCCGAGGTCATCCCGGTCTTCTCCCGCAAGCCGATGTTCGGCTACATGGGCCTGATCGGCGCGACGATCTCGATCGCCGGCCTGAGCATGTCGGTGTGGGCGCACCACATGTACGTCACGGGCGGTGTGCTCCTGCCGTTCTTCTCCTTCATGACGTTCCTCATCGCGGTTCCGACCGGTGTGAAGTTCTTCAACTGGATCGGCACCATGTGGCAGGGCAGCCTGTCCTTCGAGACACCGATGCTGTATGCGACCGGCTTCCTGGTCACCTTCGTCTTCGGTGGTCTGACCGGGATCTTCCTGGCCTCGCCGCCGATGGACTTCCACGTGTCCGACACGTACTTCGTCGTCGCGCACTTCCATTACACGCTGTTCGGTGTGGTCGTCTACGCGGTGTTCGCCGCATTCCACTTCTGGTGGCCCAAGTTCACCGGCAAGATGCTGGACGAGCGCCTCGGCAAGATCACCTTCTGGACGCTCACGGTCGGCTTCAACCTGACGTTCCTGGTCCAGCACTGGCTGGGTGTCGAGGGTATGCCGCGCCGGTACGCGGACTACCTGGCGGCCGACGGCTTCACCGCGCTCAACACCGTCTCCACCATCGGGTCGTTCCTGCTCGGCCTGTCGATGCTGCCGTTCTTCTACAACGTCTGGAAGACGGCGAAGTACGGCAAGCGCGTCGAGGTCGACGATCCGTGGGGCTACGGCCGTTCGCTGGAGTGGGCCACCTCCTGCCCGCCGCCGCGGCACAACTTCTCGTCCCTGCCGCAGGTCCGGTCCGAGTCCCCGGCGTTCGACCTGCACCACCCCGAGGTCCGCGCGCTCGAGGCATCGAGGTAGGCCATGTCCCATGCCGTCCTGGCGCTGGGCGTCACCGTGCTGACCATCGCCGGTGCCGTCTGGTACCTGCCCGCCCTCGCGGACCTGCGTGCGGGGGCCGATCGTCCCGACTCCCGCCGCATCGCGGCGGCGGCCTGCCTGACGGGCTGGGGCACGGTCGCCTCCCTCGCCCCGCTGCTCGTCGCGAACGCGACCGGATGGGTGATCGCCGTCGTGATCGGCGCGGGTACGGGCATCACAGCGGGCCTGTGGACACGTGCCGGGGTGCAGCGCAAGCACGAGGAGCGCGAGGCCGCCCTCCAGTGGGCGACGCTGCGTCACATCGCCCCCGGCTCCGGCGGGGAACGGGCACCGTCCCCGTACACCGTCGCGGCCCTCCTCGGCACAGGGCTGGTCCTCTCCGTGGCCATCGCGACACTGCTGATGACCGCGGCGCCCATGGACGGCCACGACTGGCTGACGGCCGCGGCCGCCCCGGCCGTCGTCA
Organism: Streptomyces caeni; assembly: GCF_042678285.1. Lineage (NCBI taxonomy): Bacteria > Bacillati > Actinomycetota > Actinomycetes > Kitasatosporales > Streptomycetaceae > Streptomyces > Streptomyces caeni. Next base: position 732 of record NZ_JBHUDX010000029.1, on the reverse strand, counting down.
TCGGGCTGTTCCTCATGATCGCCCTCACCGTCACCCGTGTGACCCGCCGCCGCACGGCAACGGGTCACGCGCGGCCCTCACGCTAGACAGTCCTGGGAACCCCGCCGGGTGTGAAGCTCCGCCCACGGGGTTCCCGCGTGCCGTGCACCCCGCCCCACCAGCGAGCCCCCGCGGCCTCGGCCGGGGCTCGCGCCGTGTCCCGGACCGGCCGGTGCCGAGGGCCGGGGCCTGCACCGCGGCCCGGCGCACGGCACGTGCGCCGGGCTCGCGCCGCGGGTGGGGCTCGCGTCAGGCGCCCTGGCAGTCGGGCGGCGTGGTGCCTCGCGAATCGCCCGGTGCGTCGAGTGCACGGGGAGACTCGGAGCCGTGCCGGAGCGATCGGGCTCATACCGAGGTCCGGCGCCGGGGGCGGCACCGGCGGGCGTGGCTCTCCCCGGGCGTGGAGTCGCGGCGGGTGGCGTGTGGCGGGGCACGGCGGACGTGGCGGCTGGGCCCCGGGCGTCCGGACTCACACCGGGGCGCGGTTCGTGCCGAGGCGTGCCCGAGCGCCCGGATCGCGGCGAGCGGTCAGGGCTCGCACCCGAGCGTGCGGCTCAGGCCAGTGACAGGAACAGCTTCTCCAGACGCGCACGCAGCTGGTCGGCGGTTTCGCCGTCGGCGCGGCTGGAATCGATGTCGGTGACGCACTGCTGCAGACCGGTGGCGATGATCGCGAAGCCGGCCCGGTCCAGG